>JAXHUS010000352.1:0-3450 GCA_034189305.1 Thermodesulfobacteriota bacterium
TTCCAAATCAGAGTCATGAACATATAAAAGAGAATTTAAAGCATAAAAAAGTGCTTGTTTTTTGTAATAACTGTGACAATCCTCCATGCGTAAGGGTCTGTCCTACAAAAGCGACTTTTAAAAGAAAAGACGGTATAGTAATGATGGATATGCACCGGTGTATCGGGTGCAGATTCTGTATGGCAGGATGTCCCTATGGTTCAAGGAGCTTTAACTGGAAGGATCCAAGACCCTATATTGACAGAGAGAAAGAAAACCGGGAATATCCAACCCGTGAAAAAGGGGTTGTTGAAAAATGTGACTTTTGTGCTGAAAGAATTGATAAAAAACTTTTACCAAAATGTGTAGAGGTTTCAGGAGGGGCATTGGTTTTTGGCGATATTGGGGATCCGAATTCAGAGGTAAGTAAAATACTGAATTCCCAATATACAATTAGGCGTAAACCGGCTCTTGGAACGGGACCGTCAGTTTATTATATAATTTGAGGTATCTATGATAGAAAAGGCATTGGTTGGCAGTCGAAAATACTGGGCTTTAATTATCTTTTTACTCGCAATTATCGGTGTCGGGTCTTTATGTTATCTACTACAGCTAAGGGAAGGGCTTCAAATAACCGGTATGAGCAGAGATGTTTCCTGGGGTTTTTATATAGCCCAATTTACATTCCTTGTTGGCGTGGCTGCTTCGGCTGTGATGGTAGTTTTACCTTACTATCTTCACAACTACAAAGCATTTGGAAAAATTACGGTTTTAGGTGAATTTCTGGCTGTAGGTTCAGTTATTATGTGCATAACATTCATTTTTGTTGACCTGGGTAATCCGGTACGTGTAATGAATGTTCTCTTGCATCCGACCCCAAATTCCATTCTTTTCTGGGATATGATCGTATTGAATGGTTATTTGCTTCTTAATATCTTTATCGGCTGGATTGTATTGGAATCGGAACGTCATTCAGTACCACCACCCTCATGGATAAAGCCTTTTATTTATCTTTCCATTCCCTGGGCTATAAGTATTCATACGGTTACGGCTTTTATTTATTGCGGTCTTCCCGGCAGAGGATTCTGGTTAACTGCTATTATGGCCCCCCGTTTTCTTGCTTCAGCATTTGCAGCAGGGCCTGCTTTACTTGTACTGTTATGCCTTATTGTAAGAAAATTTACCAAATTTGATCCTGGAAAGGAACAAATTCAAACTCTGGCAAAGATTCTAACATATGGAATCATCGTAAATGTATTTTTCCTGTTTTGTGAAATTTTTACCGTTTTTTACAGCGGGATACCCGAACATATGCATCATTTTCAATATCTCTATTTCGGTCTTGAAGAACATGGAAATATATATAATAAACTTGTTCCGTGGATGAGATTTTCTTTATTTGGTATGATACTCTCCGCTCTACTATTAGTTATTCCCTTTATACGCAAAAATGAAACTACACTGGCAATAACCTGTATTTTGTTGTTTATTTCTACCTGGATAGATAAAGGTCTTGGACTGGTGTCGGGAGGATTTATTCCCTCGCCTTTAGAAGGTATCACGGAATATTGGCCCACATTGCCTGAGTCCCTTCTTACCCTGGGAGTCTGGGGACTTGGATTTTTAATAATAACAATTCTATATAAGATTGCCACATCCGTTAAAGAGGAAGTACTGGCCTGACAGTTTAGGATAAGCTTCTTTTTATTGAATTAACCTTCTCCAGGCTTCGGTATCTTTTATTGCCCTTTTTGCAAGCTGCTCTTTCTTATCACTGATTATTACGTTATTTTCAAGGGGTGGGAAAAGCCCGTAATTTATATTCATAGGTTGAAAATTCCTTGATTCATTTTGTGAAATATAATTTATCAGTGAGCCAATGGCAGTTGTGGGAAAGGGTATAATGATTTCTTTCCCTTCCATAATTTTTGCAGCATTTATCCCTGCGATTAAACCGACGGCTGTTGATTCCATGTATCCCTCCACTCCGCTTAATTGGCCAGCCACAAAAAAATACGGGTTTTTTTTGAGTTGGAGGGTTGGCTTAATCAACGCAGGAGCATTTATAAAAGTATTTCTGTGAAGACTGCCGTAACGAACAAATGTTGCTTTTTCCATACCCGGAATCATTCTAAAAATTCGTTTTTGCTCGGTCTGGGTCAGCCTTGTCTGAAAACCAACCAGATTGTACAGTGTCCCTGGTACATTTTCTTTACGAAATTGTACAACTGCATAGGACAGCTTCCCTGTTTTAGGATCTACCAGACCTACAGGCTTTAGAGGGCCAAAAGCTAAAGTCTCTTTTCCCCTTTCCGCCAGTACCTCTATAGGAATACAGCCTTCAAAATAGGCCGGTTTTTCAAATTTTCTAAAAGGTACTTTTTCACCGGCAACGAGTTCGTCGACCAGTCGATAATATTCTTCCTTTGTCAACGGAGAATTCAAGTAATCTCCTTCGCCGTTCATATACCTTGAAGCTTTATATATTTTTTTGTTATCTAATGACTCCCCCTCTACTATAGGTGAAATAGCATCATAAAAATAGAGATATTCTTTTCCCGTTAATTTTTTTAATTCCTCAGACAGGGCATCCGAAGTAAGGGGACCTGTTGCAAGAATTATCGGAGTATTAAAATTTAGGGCATTTACCTCTACCCTGTGAATATGTATTTGAGGATTTTCCGTAATTTTCTTCGTTATATATCCTGAGAAAAGCTCTCTATCCACTGCCAGTGCTTTTCCCGCAGGAACACAAAATTTATCCGCTGCTTTTATAATAAGAGAATCTAAAATTCTCATCTCTTCTTTTAGAAGACCGGCAGCATTTTTCATTGAGATAGCCCTGAATGAATTGCTGCAAACAAGTTCGGCAAAATTCTCTGATCTGTGGGCGGGTGAAAATCTTTTGGGCTTCATTTCAAAAAGTTGCACCTCAATTCCCCTTTTTGCAGCCTGCCAGGCCGCCTCACAACCCGCCAGTCCTCCACCGATTATTGTCAATGTTTTTTGCATCAAATTAAGTATCCCAGGTTATTAAGATAACGCCTATGGTCTATCGGTTACGTTGTTTTTCAACAACAGCAGGCTTAAGCCTGCTGTTTACTAAACCTGAATACCGAAACGAGTTGCGCAACCCTAACCCTTTAACGAATATTTATAAGCCGGCAAAAGTAAATTCCTATACCATTAAAATAAAAAATGCCTGCACAATATTTTTTAGTGTCTGAATGAATGCTATCAAAATGGCGTGCTTCTTTTATTTTATTGGTAAGGAAATTTTTACACGTTGAAAGTTATGCAGTTTCAAGATTTCTTCTTTCGGTCGAAATGACAAATACCTGAGTTTTTGTTCTTGCCATGGTTAGAAAAATTCTTTCTTTATTAACTCTTTTTGAGAGGAAAACTCCTGTTCTACCTTTTCTAAAAAACTTTTCCATACATCTGAGGAGGCAAGGTTCGGAACAACTGCGC
>JAXHUS010000353.1:0-3812 GCA_034189305.1 Thermodesulfobacteriota bacterium
CCTATACCAAACCCCAGGCTTATTCCAACAAGACCCCCAATAATCCTATCAAATAATTTCAATTTTAGAGATTTGATAAGAAAATAGAAAAATGCACCCAAAAGAATAAATCCAAAAAACACTAAAATAAAAATTATGAAACTTGCAACGGTATCACGTAAAACGGGTTTGGCGATAAACCTTCCGAGACATGGTGAGAATATATATGATAAGTGATATGCTGCAAAATAACCTGAAGTAATGGCCAGAATACGAAATATTGTTCTTGTAGCTCCTTTTATTATGGAATATGAAAGGAAAAAAACTATTATTATAAGTAAAATGATGTCCAGTATATTCATCAAAATTTAACCAGATTATTAAAGTTAAATCTATCTTAAAATATTCTTTTATGTCAATATAAAATCATCCCTACCCCTTTACATAGGGGAATTATGGGAGGCACATCTTATTTAGAGGTAGATTTAGGGGGAGATTCTTGAACAACAATGATTTGCTCCTCATTGAACCAGAGATCGTCGAAACCGAGAAGGTCTTGAATAATTTGATTAGAGTGTTGTGAGATGATTGATATCCTTCAGTCTTTAGTCTAAATGCCTGATACCAGTTCGTTATCAATCATTAAATAACTATAAGCTGTTTATCCTATAAATATGTTAATTTTACTGATATTTCCATAACCTATGGAATCGAATTGGTATGAGTAGTTACAAATAAAGAAAATTACAGCATGACAATTTTATTATGAGAGTAATTATTATCCCCATCAAGGTTTCTTCTTACGCAGGTTATAAGGGAGAAGAAAGGCCCGCGTATTTTACTATGGGAGGTATTAGATATACGGTATTAGAGGTATTATCTGAATGGCTTGAGGAAAAAACAGATAAAGGGAGGGAAAAAAGGCATTATTTTCAAATAAAAGATGAAAACGCTAAAAGATGGAAACTATTTTATTCTTTTAACGTGGATGGGTGGTTTTTGGAAAGAAAGGAATAACAGAATGTTTTCCGGTGCAGGTAGCAAGTTCCATATTGCTTTATAGCGTTAAAGTGTTCTTTAGTGCCATATCCCTTGTTTTGAAAAAAATTATAATGGGGATATTCCCCATGCAATTTTTTCATAATATTATCCCTTGTAACCTTTGCAATAATTGAAGCAGCTCCAATGGATACACTAAGGCTATCCCCCCTTTTTAAGGGATACTGGGGTAAATTTAAGGGGATGGGATAAGGTCCATCTATTAAGAGAAACTCAATACAGTCTTTTATTTGCAAAACAGCAATCTTCATAGCTAAAATACTGGCTTTAAGTATATTGATGCGATCAATTTCCTGATTCCTGACTATTCCAACTCCTATTGCCGTTGCTTCTTTTTTTATCTTAATAAAAAGGTCTTCCCTTTTTTTAGGGGTTAGTTTTTTGGAATCATCTATTCCGGAAATAGCTTTAATGGAAGGTAATATTACCGCTGCTGCCACAACCGGACCGGCTAAAGACCCCCGGCCGGCCTCATCTACGCCGGCAACCTTTTTAAACCCACGCATTCTTAAATTGTCTTCCGGGGGGGTACTGTCTGTATCAAAAAGAGAAAGCTGTGTCAAGAACGGTACTCCAGCTTTTTTATTCTTGCCGCCTTACCCCTTAACTTCCTGAGATAATATATACGAGAACGACGTACTTTTCCCCGCTCCACTAATTCTATCTTCTCAATATTTGGAGAATACAAAGGAAATATCCTTTCCACTCCTATTCCGAAGGAGACCTTTCTAATAACGAAAGAAGACCTTACCGAACCTCTTTTCTTTCGAATTACTATCCCTTCAAAAATCTGGATTCTTGTCTTATCGCCTTCAATAATCTTTATATGAACACGTACTTTATCCCCGGATGAAAATTCTGGAAGATTTTTATCCTTTCTTAATCTCTCTAAGTTCTCTTTTTCAATTTTGTCAACTACATTCATTTTTGTCCTCTTTAAATTTTATCGTACCAGTGTTTTGTGTTGTTGAAATACTCAATCCATAATCTAAAATTTACAAATTTTTTATCTTTAATAAATTTATATTTCCTTTTTTAAAAATTCAAGTTTTATTTCTTCTAAAAAAGCAATATCATCTTCGTTTAAATTAGCCTTTCTAAGAAGATCCGGCCTTTTCTCCAGGGTTCTTTTTAAGGACTGCTTTCTGCGCCACCAGTTAATTTCGCTATGATTTCCACTGAGTAACACTCTAGGCACTTCAATCCCCCTAAATTTATCAGGTCTTGTATATTGAGGATATTCAAGAAGAGAATTAAAAAATGACTCATTTTTTGCCGAATTTTCCCCTCCCAATACCCCAGGAACCAATCTGGTTAAGGCTTCTATTAAAACAATCGCAGCCGCTTCCCCCCCGCAAAGAATATAATCACCAATAGAAATTTCCTGATTTACAAAATTTTTAATTCTTTCGTCAATTCCCTCATACCTGCCACAAATCAAAATAAAGCTTTTATGGGAGTCCAATAAGGTCTCTAAGGTATCCTGACACAATTTATCACCCTGGGGTGTAAATAATATCGTCCATGCTTTACTGTCCCTATTTTTAATCCATTCAATACCGGATACAATGGGATCCGCCTTCATCACCATCCCTGCCCCCCCTCCATAGGGATAGTCATCAACCTGTTTATATTTATTACGGGTAAAATCACGGATATTAATAATTTCTACCCTCAGGTATCCTTTTTTCTGGGCATTATTCAATATACTTTCACCCAGAGGGGAGATAAAAATTTTTGGAAATAAAGTCAGAACATAAAAGGTTAACATTATTCAAGCATATCAACTGTTGAATTCAGCTTAATAAATTTTCTGGAAACACTTACTTCTTTAATAAAGTAAGGTACTGCAGGAATCATAAGTTCAGCTTCTCCCTTATTAACAACATAAATATCATGACCCTTCGTTGGCAATATACTTTCAACCTTCCCCAGAATTTCTTCTTTCGCGTTATAAACAGTAAGTCCGATTAACTGGTGCCAAAAATATTCTCCAGAGGATAGTTGATTAAAAATTTTTTTTTCGATAAACAACTCCCTTTCCCTGAATCTTTCTGCCTCTTCAAGATTATCAATCCCCTCTAAAACCATAATAAAGTATCTATTAAAAGGTTTTATTGATTTTACAATATAAAACTTCAGGGCATTTTCTATTCTTTCTTTAACAAAAATCCTTTTTATTGTAAGGAACTCTTCAGGGGATTCACCATAATGTTTAATCTTTAACTGCCCTCTGACTCCGTGAGGTTTTAATACTTTCCCTATTATGGTCAATTCATCCTCATTCATAACAACTTCCGTCCACCCCAGTTAAAACAGACTTGAAAAAGGAAGTTAGAAGACATAATTCAGAGGGGAATCGAAATAATTCCTTTTACAAACCCATTTTTCCGGCGTAGGATCTCCATCTTCAAAGCTTCTCTCTTTTTATATAAAAAATTAATGCCCTTACCAGAATACAGGTAAGAGCATTTAATAAGAAACAAGACAAAAAATAATTAAACCGTTACTCTATAATTTCAAGGACTACCCGTTTATTGATTTTTGTTGAGGCAGCGCTTAAAATGGTTCTAATAGCCCTGGCAGTCCTTCCCTGTTTCCCTATTACCTTGCCCAGATCCATTTTATTGACCCTGAGTTCAATTACTGTAGTTCTTTCCCCTGTTATTTCTGAAACATTTACTTCATCCGGATTATCAACAAGTGATTGAGCAATAAACTTTACTAATTCTTTCATAGCTTAACCCCTTCTCCCAAGATTGTTAATATTTTAA
>JAXHUS010000354.1:0-7487 GCA_034189305.1 Thermodesulfobacteriota bacterium
GCATAAGCCGCAACAAACCCAGAAACAGAATTGGCATGTTATATACACCCAATGAAGAAGGTAAGCTGGTTAGAAGTGCTTCGAACATCAACTTTTTCCCATAATGGGTAGTAGTTGCGGCTTATGCAGCGCAGGAATCAGTCTGATTTGTTTATCTTTTTGTGGGTAGCGGCAGTATTTTTGCCATGGATACTCACGCTCCCCGTCACCAGATACTTCATGCCAGCCTTCCCGGGCATGGCTATTATTATGTCCCTTGGTTTGGTTCGCTTCTTTCCCTCCGGGGAAAAAGTAATAATAATGGCGTTATCCAATTGTGGCGGAGCATTGTACCTTTACGCCGACTGGCATAGAAAAGCCTATATGTTCATTCATTGATCAAAAAATATATCTTTTTTATAATATCCCTTCATCTGTAAAACAGCCAACAGCCCCATCTCAAAATGCAGACGACAGGCCTTAAAATTTACTCCTCATACCAATCTAGATTTTAAAGATTAAATAAACCTCAATATATTTACCGATTTATCTAACAAATATCCTAAGTAATCATTATCCCAAATTATCCAGTCCGTCTTTATTAAAACGACTTCCTGTTTATCCCAGGGTGAACCTTACTTTTAGAAGGGATTTTTCCCACAACAACTTCCTGGGCCGGCACAAGCGCCTTGCCCCGGAGAAGAACCACAGCATGCTGTATCTCCTGGGCCGGGAATACTTTGTTTAGCGGAGCCGGACATGGATGAGTGGGGAGAAAGTAATTTTTTCAAGTTGATACTGCCACAGTCTGAACAAGTTGGATTATCTTTTGTTGTGGTAACAAGTATTTCGCTGGTTTTTCCGCAACTTACACATAAGTAGTCGAAAATAGGCATTGCTGTCCTCCTATAAGGTATATAAATTTATGTTTTTTGTATTCATAAATATTTCCTGGTCTTCGTTCTGTACTAATGTACACATTCTCCATTTATGCTATGCCCGGTACAGGTATGGTCTAAGCTGAATTTGGGAAGTTTACCTGAATTAATCAGCTTCAGATTTTCCGATACGGTTCCTTCTACTGCCCTGTAGGATATAATTCCTGCTTCAGTCAGTTTGCTAATGGCGCCAGCTCCTATACCACCAGTTACCACAGCATCTACCCTGTTATTCCCAATCGCCAATAGCGGCTGGCAATTGTTGTGTGTATGATTAATGTCCTGGTTACTTATTGTTTTTGAGTCTCCTGTTTCTGAATCTACAATGATGAAAAAACGTGCCGACCCGAAATGGTCGTGTACGGTACTTTCAATACCGTTATTTTCCTGGGTTGGGAAAGCTATTTTCATAATTTATTCCTTATATTTGGTTTTATTTGTATGTAATACATTTTACCGGTTATCGGGCTTTGCAAGTGCCGCCTAAATCTTTTATCACTACTAAATAACATACCCCTTCCGGGAATTCTAAATTCTATGTTTATTAAATTTTTCGTTTTTATTCAGTAGTAAACGTCTTAATTAATTTACTATATAAGCCACAGCCTCCATGTCAAAATTATAATCACTACAGACAGCCCGGAATATTCCATCTTAATCCTAAATAAGTTTAACCCAAATTCTACGGACACCTTTTAAAATATACCAGGGGATTTATATCTTATAAATAATAATCTAAGCATCCTTTGGTGAATAATAACACCTTTTGGGTAAAATAATCTTTCCTTCCTTTTTCAGTACACTTATTACTTTCGATACCTCCATACTTTCCGCACCAATCATCTTTGCTACATCACCGGGTCTTAAGGGTTTCCCTGCCTTTTTCATAGCACTAAGAACCTTTCCCTCCACTTTTTACCTCCAGAATTAAAAGAAAACACATAATAATAATAATATTACACTGTTGTTCATTTATTTTACAAGGTTTTATTGATTTTTTTGAACAACTTTTGTAATTTCTTCAACCCTTAGGGAAAATATCAAACATAAAAGACTTTTATAAAAAAATGTATTTATCAAATGTCTATGTTAGTCTTTCATATAATTAAATCAAATCTTATAAAGATGCATTATTAAAATAAAAATAAGAATCTATGGGAATTTCAAGGTGTAGTTATTATTATTCAGGCTATCTACCCTGGCAGTTACAAAGTGTTGTCAATGGGAAAATAAAACTGTCCCAATTAATAGGACAATAAAATTATCTTTATTTGTCCGATAGATACATTTTTTATATGCCTATTAGGCATAGATATATTTACATCCATCATATACAATAAACAAAAGTATTAAAATTTATTATTAAAATGTATAATTATACAAAAAATAGTATAATTTTAAGCAATAGTAAAAATATATATTTTGAATCAGAAACATAAATGAAAAGTTGTAAATCGAATCCAGATAAAAGATGGTATGTAGTAGAGACAAAACCTGCCCAGGAAGAAAAGGCTTTATTATACATAAATAAATATGAGATTAATACATACTTTCCAAAGACAGAAACTTATCATTATAAAGGTTTTAAAAGGTATAGAAAGATAAAGCCCCTTTTCCCCAGATATATATTTGCACAATGTGCGAGGAGGGATGTCTATTATATTTGTTGGGCAAAGGGAGTAAAAAAAGTACTCTGGGAGAATAGAATGCCCGAATCCATTCCTGATGAACTTGTTTATTCTATAAAAGCCCTTGCGAGTATGGACGGGTTGATAAGAAGGGCAAATTTTAAAAAGAATGATTTAGTAAGGGTTAAGTCAGGGCCATTTAAAGATATACTTGCCATATTTGACCACTGGATATCTGATAGTGAAAGGGTTTGCATTCTCCTGAAACTAATAAACGCTCAGATAAGAGTTACACTACCTGCTCAGGTTATTGAGATGGCATGAAAATACAGGAATACATTCCCCCGCCAATTATTACCCTAACCACTGATTTCGATGATAAAGATGCCTTTTCAGCAATCATGAAGGGAGTAATTTTAAGTATTAACCCAAAAGTAACCATAGTGGATATAACCCACAGGATTCCCCCCCAGGATATATGGCAGGCCGCTTTTATCATTAGAAATTTTTATCTATATTTTCCTAAAAATACTATCCATGTAGCAGTGGTCGATCCAGGTGTGGGAAGTGAAAGACTTTCACTCCTGATAACCACAAAATGGGGTTTCTATATAGGTCCTGATAATGGAATCTTCTCACTTGCATTAAGGGAGAACCTTCCAAAAAAAATAATTAAGATAGAAAATAAGGATTATATGTTAAAGGAAGTTAGCAGTACTTTTCATGGAAGGGATATTTTTGCACCAGTTTCTGCTTATCTTTCCCTGGGAAAAATTCCTGAAACATTTGGTTCGGAAATAAAGGATTTTTTTAAACTTCCATGGACAGACCCTATAATAGATTCAAGTGAAATAAGGGCAAAAATAATTCATATTGATACCTTCGGAAATATTATTACCAATATTTCCCAACAACTATTTAGAGAAAAAATAGGACAAGGAAGGTTTCAAATTATAATGAAAAGGAATTTGAAAATTGAAAAAATTTCTGTCTCGTATCAAGAAGGAAAGATAGGAGAACCTCTTGCTATCTTTGGCAGTTCAGGCTTTCTTGAAATATCTTTAAAAAACGATAATGCTTCAGCGAAATTTGGGATTATGCGAGGAGATGAAATTGTTGTTTATGTCTAATTTGCCTTAAAAAGATTTAAGAAATGTATCCAGTAATATTATCCCAAAAAATGCCTTTGAATTTTTTGGGGAGCACAAAACATAAAAGGCAAGAGGAAAATGGGGAGATTTAATTTCACTTTTTTATTCTTTGCTATTTTAAAATTTTACATTTTGAATTTACCAAAAATTGCTTCTGCAATTTTTGGGTTTATATACAAAGGATTGTCAACTAGCCCGACATACTGATGAGAAAATCTTACCGGCTACTCTTATTAATGGGAGCACTATATTGTTTATACATTTTTAATACTTTCTAATTGGACAATAATTATCAACATACTTTGCCAATGAAAACTATTTTATGCCCTGAGTAATATTTATTTTACGAGAATCTAAATAATTTTAAATGGCGGAGAGAGAGGGATTCGAACCCTCGGTAGAAGTTTCCTCCCACACTCGCTTAGCAGGCGAGCGCCTTAAACCAGCTCGGCCATCTCTCCGTCTTTTCTTATCTTTCCTTAATATAAATACAAAAAAAATTTAAATGCAAGATAAAATTTGTCTGCTAATGGAGCGAATTAATTTTTCTGTTTATGAACGATAAATATACAGAATCAGGATATTTTTCTTTGAATTCCCGATATATCTTTCTTGCTTTTTCCTTTTGTTCAAGAAGTTCGTAACAGCGGCCTACATTTAAGTATCCGGATTCTTTTAAACTAAAATTTTTATTATCAATAGTCTTTTTGAAATTTTCAAGGGCATTTTCGTATTCATTTTTTGCTTCATAACAATACCCCAGACTATCATATACTAAGTTTATAAAGGGTTTCCAGACTTCTTTATTTTGAATGGCTTTTAAAAATTCATTATATGAGAAAATTGCATTATCGTATTCTTTTAATTCATATTGACAATTTCCCATGTAAAAAAATGAAAGCACCCCTGAACCGGCATTTGGATACTTCTCTGTAATCTCCTTGAATAAGCCCCCTGTTCTTTCAAATGATCCGTTTTTATCGTTCAAGTCATTCAGATATAGTTGCTTGGCTTTGAAAAACAATAATGATGCCTTTTCCTCCTTTTTTTTATGGGTATATTTGAAGATCCAGAATCCGGAAAAAATTAATAGAATAATGATGCAAAAACCGGCAATTTTTATTACATGTTCCTTTAAAAAATCCAGTATCCTTTGCTGAAGAGTAGAAATCTCTTCCGGAATATCTTTCCCTGTCTTTCTTGGAATTCTCAGTTTTTTAGGCAATTTTGTCTCCCCTTTTATATCCTTACATAAGATTCTATCTTCCGGTAATTTTTCTTTCCAATTCCTTTTATTTTTATTAATTCTCTCTTTTTCTTAAATCCCCCGTTGCCCTTTCTATAATCTAATATTTTATAGGCAATTCTCGGCCCAATTCCAGGCACGGCTAAAAGACTATTGAAATCCGCCCGGTTTAAATCGATCTGGCCAAAATATACAAGTTTTTTAATCCCTTCAAGATTGGTAATTTCTATATCATCTTCCCGGATAATTTTAATCTTAGTTCCATTTTTTAGTCTTCTTTTTAAATCTTCTTCAGGAATAGCAATCTTATCAGATAAAATCCCCGCTTTTATTAAAGCCTTATCTAAAGTAGTCCCTTTTGTAAAGTGAAAAATCCCTTCCTTTTTTACATTCCCTTCAATTTCTACAACAATTTGTTTCTCTGGTATATAAATCCTTTTAACTCTAATGTTTTTAAATATTTTACCATAATCAAATACAACAGAGGATAGAATAATAATTATAAAAATCAGAAGTATTTCTTGTTGTTTTAGGTTAAACATTCTTTTTCTGCTCATTTTTATATAATTTATATATCAAGCTATCTACAATGGCCTGCCAGCTTGCTTCGACAATATTTTCCGAAACGCCCACAGTTCCCCATGTATAATGTTTATCCCCGGATTCTACAAGAACTCTTACCATAGATCCTGTTCCATAACCCTTTTCCAGGACACGAACCTTATAATCTAAAAGTTCTACTTCTTTTAGTTTTGGGTAAAAACGGTATAAAGCCTTTCTCAATGCATTATCCAGGGCATTTACCGGTCCATTACCCATAGCAGCAGTATGTTCGGTTTCTCCTCCTACTTTAAGTTGAATGGTGGCTTCTGATATTGGAGATTTATCCCCCTTTCTTTTTTCATTAATCACACGAAATCCAATAAGATCGAAATATCTTTTTTGGGTTCCCAACGCTTTGCTCATTAAAAGTTCAAAGGATGCTTCAGCGGCCTCAAACTGAAAACCCTTACTTTCAAGCTCTTTAAGTTCCTTTAAGATTGCTTTAACAACGGGATCATCACTTTTAAGGTTAATGTTAAATTCTTTTGCCTTTTTAATAATATTGCTCTTACCGGAAAGTTCTGAAATTAAAACTCTTCTTTGGTTACCTACCCATTCAGGCTTTATATGTTCATAGGTTTCAGGTTTCTTTAAAATGGCATTAACATGAATACCCCCTTTGTGTGCAAAAGAACTATCTCCCACATATGGCTGATGCTTATTAGGCTTAATATTCGCAAGTTCATTAACAAATCTTGAAACTTCCTTTAGGGAGGTTAAACGTTCATCACTTATGCAGTCAATACCCAGTTTTAACTTTAAATTAGGTATTAAGGAACAGAGATTCGCATTTCCGCATCTTTCTCCAAACCCGTTAATTGTCCCATGAACCTGAGATGCTCCCGCTTGAACGGCTATAAGGGCATTGGCGACTGCAAGCTCAGAATCGTTGTGAGTATGTATTCCTAAAGGAACTCTAATGTTCTTTTTAACATTTAAGAATATATCCTGGATTTCATTAGGAAGGGTTCCTCCATTTGTATCACAAAGAGTAATGCAGTCAACCCTTGCCTCTGAAGCTACTTTTAAAGTCTGCATTGCATATTCCCTGTCAGCTTTAAAACCATCGAAAAAGTGTTCTGCATCATATATAACTTCCAGGCTTTTCTTTTTAAGTGACGTTAAAGACTCCCGAATAATCCTTAAATTTTCTTCCAGACTTATCTTTAATGCCTCCTTTACATGAATGTCCCAGCTTTTGCCAAAAATAGTGACTGTTTGAACCCTGGACTCTAATAAGGCCTGCAGGTTAGGATCATTTTCCGGTGTATTATTTTTGTGGATAGTGCTGCCAAAGGCAACAACTCTTATATTCTTTAACTCATAATTTCTTATTTCCTGAAAAAACTGGATATCGCTAACATTGGAGCCTGGCCACCCCCCTTCTGCGTAATGAATCCCAAGTCTGTCCAGCTCCCTTACAATCCTGATCTTATCGTCAACAGTAAAAGAAATATCTTCAGACTGGGTCCCGTCTCGTAAGGTTGTATCGTAAATGGAGACCTTTTTTTTATTTCCCTTTTGCCACATACTCTTTTTCTAATTCAAAAACATCATGTAAAACTCTCACCGCCAGCTCCGTATATTTATCATCGATTACACAGGATACTTTGATTTCTGAAGTGCTTATCATTAAAATATTTATTCCCTCCCCGGCAAGGGCAGAAAACATCCTGGATGCAATCCCGGCATGGGTCCGCATTCCGGCCCCTATTATTGAAACCTTTGCTATATTCTCATCAGCCTCTATCTTCCCTTCCCCAAAGTTATCTACTATTTTTTTCGTTAAAGAAAGGGCTTTTTGCATTTCACTTTTTGAAACGGTAAAAGTAAGGGAAGCACGCCCATCTTCTCCCACATTTTGAATTATCATGTCAACTATAATTCCGGCTTCAGAAATAGGAGCAAAGATAAGGGAAGCAATTCCGGGGCGATCCGGAAT
>JAXHUS010000355.1:0-3570 GCA_034189305.1 Thermodesulfobacteriota bacterium
TAATAAGCTGATTAATATATTTAAGTTGAGGGTATTAAAAGACTTGGCTAAACGCTATTAATTAAGTTGAGTAGATTACGTATCATTTGCAAATTGAATTCAATCCCCTTTAACCATTGGAACAAAACGAACAGGAATTAAACTGTCTTTTTTTATTCCTGTTTGTGTTTTTGTAATACGATAGAGATTCTGAAAGACTGAGCCAACCGGTATTACAACATGCCCACCAACTTTAAGCTGTTCAATAAGCTTTTCCGGTATTTTAGGGGGTGCCGCAGTAACCATAATAGCATCAAAAGGAGCAAACTCAGGCCATCCCGAATAACCATCCCCGCATTTTGTCCTGATATTTTTATAATTAAGGTTTATAAGCCTCTTTTTTGCTTTTTCATATAACGGTTTTAAAATTTCAATAGTGTACACTTCTCTTACAATTTCAGCCAGAATTGCTGCCTGATAACCTGATCCGGTTCCGATTTCTAAAATCCTTTCACTTCCTTTTAAACCTAAGGCTTCAGTCATAAAAGCAACAATATAAGGTTGGGATATGGTCTGACGATAGCCGATGGGAAGCGGTGTATCGTTATATGCCATATCTTTCAAATAGGGTGGAACAAATAGATGCCTTTCAACTTTATACATGGCAGCAAGTACTTTTTTATCAGAAATCCCTCGTGAAAGGATCTGTTCCGTCACCATTTCCCTTCTCTTTTTTACATATATATCTTCATCGGCAAGGGCGACTGTTAAGTGATTATTAAACATGGAAAATAAAAAGATAAATATAACGACCTCTCGTTTTAACATAAGAAAATCCTTTTTATAGATTCAATTTATCAGAAAATATTTATTGTATATACAATCTGTTTGTGATAAATAAATTTAAATTTAATTTCTATCATTTATTTTACCTGTAGAAAAGAATTATATTTTCACATTATGTAATCCGCAAAAACTTTATTTTAGTATGTTTCCTCCTGCTGGGATTTTTATTACTTATTTTTGACCTGGGGGAAAAGAGTCTCTGGTGTGATGAGGCATTTACTCTAGAAGTTGCAAAGTTAGATATACCCGAGTTACTAACGAAAGTCGGTAAGGACAAACACCCTCCTTTTTATTTTCTTCTGGTGCATTATATAGTAAAAATAATTGGATTTTCTGAAACCGGTTTAAGGCTGCTTTCTGTTCTGGCAGGCTTCCTTTCAGTCATTATATTTTTCCAACTTGTAAAATTTATAACCGACAAAGATACCGCATTTTGGTCAACTATAATTATGGCAGTTTCACCTTTTGTAGCCTTGTTTGCCCGTATGGCAAGATATTATTCCCTAGGAATGATGCTGGTTTTATTATCAACCCTTTTTTGTATAAAAACCCTAAAATCAGGGGGTAAAAAAATAAGCTTTTGGCTCGGTTATGTTTTATCCTCCAGCCTTGCTATCCATACCTTTTATTTAACTATTTTTATAATAATCGTCCAGAACATTTTACTCTTAATCTTTTGGACAAAAAATAAAATTTCTATAAAGATTATTAGATGGTGGTTAATATCGCAGCTTCTAATTATTATTCTGTTTTTCCCGTGGAGTTATTATGCATTTACTCAACTTTTAAATACAGGTAAAAGCGGACTGGTTGCAGAGGTAAAATCAAATGTTATCAATATGTTATTCTTATTTTATTCCTTCAGTTATGGGGAAACCATCTTCCCATGGAACCCTTTTGTGATTATATCTCTTCCCTTTTTTCTCTACTTACTTATAAAAGGTCTATATTATTTAAGATCAAAAAAAATACTCCTTGAGACCCTTCTTTATTTCTCCGTACCTCTAATATTAATGGTAGTATTAATACAGATATCTTCCGTGTACCTGCCCTTTTTTAAAATTCCCAGTCGAATGATGTTTTTGTCTCCCTTCTATTTTTTAATTTTGGGGGCAGGTATGTCAAAGATTCCTTCATTAAAAAAAAAGATTCCTATTTTATTCATTATTTTTCTGACCTTTTTTATATCTCACAAAAATTATTTTGCAGATAAATGTTTTATAAATCCAACCTATATCACCCCGGCAAGGGATATGGCACACTTTGTTAATTTTCATCTTGAGGAGAATGACCTTATTATAAGTGATAAAGACAGCCTTTTTCACCTCTATTTTTCACCTCAAAAATCAAAAGAAGCACTCCATTTTTTTACATTGGAAGATTCTCTACAAATAAAAGAGTATCTTTTAAGAAACAGGCATAAAAGAGTATGGTTAATCACCTTAAACAGAGACAGGACTCTTAATTTATATCCTTTTGGGTTGTTAAATTTCTTAAATTCAAATTATAAATTGAAGGAATACAAAGGATATCTCCCTCAAGACCCTTTATTCCGAATGGTTAAAGAAAAAATGATGAAAAGAAAAGCCTATAAGTATCGTTCTGAAATAAGACTTTTCTTAAGGTAGGTAATTTCTGCTGCAACCAGTTCCTTTTCAAGTCTTTTTTATTATCCTTCCTCCATCAAGGGAAAATACCCTGGGGGTTATATCTGCTGTATTTCCGTCTTAAAATATATACCCCGATTGTGGAATGCAAAGCTTACAACTTAATCTTTTTCCTTTAAAATTAAAAAAACTGAAGAGTTCATAAACTCAAAGTCGGGACTGATCCTGGCCAAATAGCAGACATAATCTGTGGGATAATATTCAAACCTTTATTTTTAATAAATCCCTTGCCAGTATAACCTCACCTGAGAAGTATTTTTTGCATGGTGTCATAAGATCGTAATTTTTACATACTGGATAGAAGTGGGTTAAGATAAGTTTTTTTACCTTTGCTTCTTCAGCAATCTTTCCGGCAAGGGCCGGGGTCAGGTGACCTTCTATCTTCATCCCCTCAGGATGTGCACACTCCAGAATTAAAAGTTCCGCCCTTTTTGATATACCAATAATTTCCTCACAATAATCGGTATCACCGGAATACACTACTGCTGAATTTCGATTATTTTCAATTCTGTAAGCAAGGCTATACTTAGTATGGATAACTTCATGACTTTTAATCCGGCATTCATCCCTGACCCAGGTTTTATTAAGAGTTTCTGCTAAATTAAGCCGGTAATAATATTCATCTATCCATTTTCCATAGATATTCTTAAGCCCTTTGTAAAAATTAATGAATCCGGGAGGGCCTACAATAGTTAAATCAGAATCTCTTCTAAATTCCGGGTTCCTAAAAGCAAAAAGAAGGGGAACGAGTTCTGATGTATGATCGGGATGAAGATGTGTTAAATAAATTTCTTTAATATCCCCTGGAGAAATGCCCACTTTAAGCAAGGAGCGCATAGTACCCAAACCAAGATCAAAAAGAAGAAAATGATCATAATCCGGAAAAACCATAATTGAAGGCCCACCCCTTTCAATGTTTGGAATAGCTGTACCCGATCCTAATATTATAACTTCCACAGATATTTCCTTATTTTTAACAGTTCATAGGGACCAGTTTCCGGGGTTCAGAAAAAATTTTAACTAACTGGAGTTATTTCATAAGTTAATAGTGCAAGAACGAACCGGCCAACCAGGTCGC
>JAXHUS010000356.1:0-7593 GCA_034189305.1 Thermodesulfobacteriota bacterium
CAAGACGTGCAATAGGTTTTCCTCTCTTTGTAATTACTATTTCATTTCCATTTTGCACTTTATCCAAAAGCTGTGACAAATGAGTTTTTGCTTCAAAAGCACCAATTGTATTATTTAATTTTTCCATAATGTAGACTAGTATAATAAACCAGTCAAAAATAATCAACAAAAATATTAAAAATATGTAGAATTTCCATGGAGAAGAAATAGTAATTTACGAATGTTGTTTATATAGTGCAAAATATATTGAAACACAAAATCACTATTGATTTGTGTAATATTATTATAAAAAAAGCAGGCTCAAATTGCAGCTAACTTGTTTATATCCGAATAGGTTTAGATATCCAGCCGATTTGGCGGTATATCCGAAGTACTTCGGATATACATCCCTCTGGCTGAACTATTCTACTTCTTCACCTCCTCTCTTTTTAGATGAATTTATATCCAAACTATCCAATGGACTTCTGATCTTGCCTATGGCTTTATTACTGACATGTGTATAAATTTCGGTAGTTTTGCTGGATTTGTGGCCCAATAGTTCTTGAATATATCTCAAGTCAACCCCACTTTCCAATAAATGTGTGGCAAAACTATGTCTGAAACTATGTATAGATACATTTTTGGCTATTTTTGTTTTTTTGCAAGAATTATCGAATACTTTCTCAACCGTTCTTATTGTAATATGTTTCTCAGGCTTTGCTCCAGGGAAGAGCCAATCAGAAGGTTTATATTCTTTCCAGTATTCCCTTAAGGCATCCAGAGCTGTATCTGAAAGAATTGTATATCGATCTTTCCTCCCTTTGCCGCTTTTTATGTATATTAATTTGCGTTCTCTGTCTATGTCTTTCACTTTGAGCCTCACAACGTCACTAACACGCAAACCACCGGAATATACCATCATCAATAGGGCTTTATGCTTGAGGTTTAATACTGCTGAAAGGATATTTGAAACCTCAGTCTTATTCAGCACTAACGGTAGTTTTTTATCTTTTTTCGGTCGCTTTACCTCATAGATGAATTTTTTCTTAAGAACAAATCCATAGTAGAACTTCAAGGCATTAATAGCGCTGTTTAAAGTTGAGGCCGATAATTTCCTTTCCTCAGATAGATGGAAAAGGTAATCCTTTATGTCGTCATTGGTAATTTGTTGTGGAATTTTCTTTGATTTTTGCAAGAAATCTTCATTGTAATGGAGGTATGCCTTTATCGTCTTTGGGCTGTATTTCCTGAAGGTCAGTTCTCGCCTCAAGTCTTCAAAGTCAATCGCCGGTTTCTGCTTCTCTTTGCCAATCTGGAGGGCATGATCAAGTTCAATCTCTTTTCCGTCGAAGATGGATAGAAGCTTTTTAATAATCCCCTCAGAACAGGGAACTGTCCAGTATTTCTCCTTGGGATGCCACCAGCTTCCTTTAAATTCTTTGATTTTCTCAACATAGGCGGGATTATAGGGGAAGGTAACCCGAAGCTTTGAAGGCTCTTCTTTTGGAATCCTTACTTCAGCCATTTTTATTAAAAACAGAAAAAATATTACTAATTGAAATGATTGAGGTTTCTGTAACACGCCAAAATTTAAAAGTCAAATTATCCATCTTTTTTAATATTAAAAATAGTAATTTAATGGTACAGGAATTTCCTTTTGCCGGCATATAAATTTTCGTCAAAGGGTTAGGACTGCGCAACTCGTTTCGGTGCTCAGGTTTAGTCAACAGCAGGCTTAAGCCTGCTGTTGTTGAAGAACAACGTAACCGATAGACAATAGACGATAATTTAACCACATTCTATTTCTTCTTGTGAAAAATTTCCATAACCATATCCAGTTCACGAACCTTAAGTAGTTTACAGAAGGTAAAAAGAATAACAACACTGATAATAATTGGGATTGCAACATGGATGATCTGTGAGGAAAGATTGGAGTGACTTGCAAAGGCAGAAACAACTCTGCTGCTTGCAAAACAGCCCAAAGACATAAAGATTGAACTTATTGAAATTTTAACGAATGAATTCAGGATTCTACTGCCGTAAATCCATCCTATTTTTTTTCTCATATAGATAAATAGAAAAAGAAAGTTTCCAATGGCCACAATAGATGTAGATAAAGCAAGACCTCTATGACCAAGGATTTTTACAAGGAAATAATTTAAGATAAAATTTGTTAATATAGAAAACAGGCTGATATACATTGGGGTTCTGGCGTCTTTTAATGCATAAAATGCCGGGGCCAGGACTTTTATGGCTGCGTACCCAAAAAGCCCAACGGAATAATAAGCTAAAGCAGATGCAGTCTTTAAAGTATCATATTCTAAAAACCTTCCATGTTGATATATCAAACTGATAATGGGCTTCCCAAGGATGGCAAGACCGCAGGCTGATGGAATGCTTAAAAGAAATACAAGACCCAATGATGAGGATAAAGTCTTTCTAAATTGATCCATATTGTCTTCTCCGGCATAACGGGAAATTGCAGGCAATGTGGCAGTCCCTATTGCAACTCCGAATACGCCAATGGGAAACTGCATAAATCTGAAGGCACAATTAAGCCATGATACCGCTCCGTTATCCAGATAAGAAGCAAAAAAGTTGTTAACAAGAACATTGACCTGAACTGCCGCTGCACCAATTACCGCCGGTCCCATAAGGACTAAAATCTGCCGTAATCCCGGATCGGAAAAATTGCACGCCGGTCTGTAGCTAAAACCAACCTTTACTAAAGAAGGAACCTGAATAACAAACTGGAAGAAACCCCCGATGAGGACCCCTATAGCCATTCCAACAATAGACAGAGGGCCAAAGGACGGATCAATAATATAGGCAAAAAAAAGTCCGCCTATTATTGATCCCACATTAAAAAAAGAGGAGGCAAATGCAGGTACTGCAAAGCGATTCCTGGCGTTTAAAATCCCCATTGAAAGGGCAGAAAGGGCAATGAGAATGAGAAAAGGGAACATGATTCTTGTCAACTTTATGGTAAGGGCAGTTTTCCCCGGTATATCTTTAAATCCAGGGGCCATCAGATGAACAAGAAAAGGGGAGAATAGTATTCCTAAAAGAACAAACAGTACTAAAATCAAAAGGAGCGTATTTAGAACAAAATTTGCAAGCCTCCATGCTTCTTTTTCATCTCCGGAGGCAATATAACGAGAAAACACACTTACAAAGGCAGCGCTCAGCGCACCTTCTGCAAATAAATCCCTGAATAGATTGGGAATACGAAAGGCAGTAATAAAGGCATCATAAGAAATACCGGTGCTTGCTCCATAAAATCCGGCAAATACCTGTTCTCTCACAAGGCCTAAAATCCGGCTGCCTAAAACTGAGATCCCGACAATACCGGCAGCCTGTGTTACTTTACGGGAGGCATTTTTTTCTTGTTTTGTGACTGTTCGTCCTCCTTCTATTTACTTAAAAAATATTAGTAGTTATTTTGATGAGACAGGGAACTCGAAATTCGAATATCGAAATGCTAAACAAATTCCAATTACCAAAACTTAACCCCGCAGAATCCTGGAAAAACCAGGGCATTTTTTGTTTTGAATTTTGATATTGTTTCAAATTTTTACAATAGTTGTTCATTATATATTACGTGATATGTTGAATTGCCAAAATCATTAGTAGGACTTATAAGACACTTAACCAGTAGAGTGATTTCTATGCAACATAGCAATTATAAGACCGTTTAATCAATTAAATAAGAATTTAACAATGCTTTCTGATGTATGCATAGCTTCGTTAATACAGTCAGGAATACCAATTCCTCTATAGCCGCTGCCTGTTAAAAAAAGTCCGGGATGATCCTCTGTTTTAAGTCTTATCCTTTCTATTTTTTCTTTATGATTTAATATATATTGCGGCATTGCCTTTTCCCATCTATAAAGGCGTGTTAAAATCGGTTGGGCTTTAATACCCGTTATATCCTTTAATTCTTCTTTTGCCACCTTTAACAAAGTCTCATCATCTAACGATAAAATATCTTCCCCTTTTGCTCCTCCTATAAAACATCGTAATAAAAATTTATTTTCCGGCGCCCTTTCCTTAAATTTAATTGAACAAAAGGTAGCGGCCATTATTTTTCTCTCTTCCATCCTTGGAATTAAAAAACCAAAACCTGAAAAAGTATTGTGTAAATCTTCCATGTTATACCCCAGTGAAATTGTACCGGTTGAGACATATGGAATTTCGAGAAGTGTCCTGGCAAGATTTTGGTCAAGTTCATGGAGCAGGTTGCCGGCAACATAAGCAGGCGTGGCAATAACAACTGCATCTGCAACTAATTCACCGCCATCTTTTATTGTTATCTGGAATCCGGAATTTTTGGATTTCCTCTCCAATTTTACTACAGGAGAATTTTTTATAAGCCATTTTTTATCTAGTTTGGAGATTAAAGAATTAACTAATTCTTCCATTCCATCTTTAAAAGTCATAAACATGCCAACTTTTTCAGTACTATTAGCTGATGCGGCCATCATCTTTCTTCTTGCCAGAATTCCTTTTATTATGCTGCCATACTTCTTTTCTAAATCGAGAAGATTGGGAAAGGTAGTTTCAATACACATTTCGTCCGGATTTGTGGCATAAATATTTGAAACCAGAGGCTCTGCAATTTTTTCTAAAGTCTCTCTTCCCAGTCTTCTTACGACAAAGTCGGAAAAACTCTCCTGTTTGTTTGAATTTTTTCTGGGAATAAAAAGTTCCGTCAAAATTCTGAGTTTTCCAGGCAGGCTTATAAGATCACTTCTTATAAATGGCATGAAGCTTGTAGGAACTAAAAAAGAAAATCCTTCCGGCAGTTCTTTTAGTTTTCCTCCGGAAAGAATAAATATTTGCCGATTATCATCATTTGTACCGACAAGTCGTTTTTCCAGTCCGATCTCTTTTGAAAGATTCAGCGCCCATGGTTTTTCAGTTATAAAACAGTCAGGGCCACCTTCGATCAAAAAACCTTTATCCCTTAAGGATAGAATAGTTCCACCCCATCTATCTTCTTTTTCAATAAGAATAATTTCAAATTTCTTGCCGGATTTAACCAGATGTCTTTTTAAGTAGTATGCAGTTGCAATTCCTGCAATTCCACCGCCAATAATAATTACTCTTCTTTCTATGTCTGCCATTTCTCCAAACCCTCATCAATTATACAGGACAGCGCTTCTATAAATTTAGAAGAGGCATTAAGGGAATCTGACCTTATAAGATTAATTCCAGCGGATTTTGCTTCTTTTTTTGCCAATATGTCAAGATCGTAAAGAGTTTCCAAATGATCAGATACAAAACCAATTGGTACGATAAGAATATCTTTTACCCCCCTTTTAGACAACCTTTTAAGTATCGTCAAAAGAGATGGGCCAAGCCATTTTATCCCTTTAGAACCCTGGCTTTGAAATGCAAGATGTCCTTCCGGCAGAGGATGGAGAGCCTTTATTGTTTCCTTAAGGTATTCCGTATAGGACGAAACTCCATTACTTTCTTGCGGGAGGCTGTGGGAAGTAAAAATTATTTCAACGGAATCCTGCCTTTCTTCAGGAAATTTAGAAATTCCTTTTTTTATGTTTTCCGTGACAGCTTTTAAAAACAGAGGATGGATGTGCCATGGTCCCGCATAGAATAAATTAAAATCTAAACCGAGATTATCGATGGTATTTTCTAAGGCCATCTTATAGGCTTCTGTAATAGTAGGAACATAATAGGGTGTCATTATAACAGTCATTATACTTTTAAAATTTTCACTTTTTAGCTTTATCAGGGTGTCTCTTACAGAGGGTTTGCCATGCAGCATTGTAACAAAAACCTTCAGGTTAAGTCCCGATCCCTTTAGTTTTTTTTCTAGCTCTTTTGCCTGTTTAAAGGTTATATTAACGAGGGGAGATGAGCCTCCGATCAGTTTGTATCGCGCTGTTAGTTTTTCAACCAGGGCTTTTTCAGGTTTAGATCCTATTATACTTCCGAGAAAACTGTAAATATCCTTTAATGATGTTAATCCTCCAAAACCAAAGAGCAAAACACAGATATCTTTTATTTTTTCAGATCCCATCTATTTTTGACTTAAATTATGAACGGCATCAACAAGGGCTATTACATGGTCTAAAGGAGTTTCCGGCAGTATACCATGTCCCAAATTAAAAATATGACCTGTCCTTCCATATGCTGCTTTTAAAATTTTTTCCACATTTTTTTCTATTACAGAAACAGGGGCAAATAATTTTGCCGGATCCATATTCCCCTGTATTGCCCTATCAAAACCAATTCTTCTCCAGGCCTCGTTCAGGTCTATTCGCCAGTCCACGCCTATTACATCCCCTCCGGCCTCCCTCATAAGCTCAAGTAAAGTAGAATTATTTACGCCAAAATGAATTACAGGGACATTTGGTTTTAGATTTTGAATAACCTTTTTTGAAAATGGCAGGACAAATTCTTTATAATCATGTTTGCATAAACATCCGACCCAGCTGTCAAATATCTGGACAACCTGCACCCCGGCGTTAATCTGGGCATTCAAATATTTTATAATTACCTGTGATACCTTATCTAAAAGCATGTCCCATGCACGCCTATCATTATACATAAGGCTTTTTGTATTGATATAATTTCTTGAATGGCCGCCTTCCACAAGATAGCTTACCAGTGTAAAAGGTGCCCCGGAAAATCCAATGATTGGTAGTTTGCCCGAAAGCTCCCTTTTTAAAATTTTTATAGCCTCAATGGTGAAATGCAAATCATCTTCAGGCTCAAATATTTTAAGATTTTTAATATCCTCCAGATTTTTCACCCTTTTTTTGATTTCAGGTGATTTATTTTCAGGGAAGAAAATTTCAATTCCCATTCCTTCCAGGGGAAGTAAAATGTCTGCAAAGATTATTGCGGCATCAAGATTAATTTTTTGGATTGGCTGCAAAGTTATTTCAACCGCAAGTTCCGGAGTTTTACAGGCGGTTAAAAATGAATATTTTTTGCGGATTTCTCTATATTCTTTCATATAACGACCAGCCTGTCTCATAAGCCATATTGGTGTATACTCGGTCTTTTCACAGCGACATGCAGCTAAAAAAGGAAATTTCTTGATTGACATTTAAATAAAAATATATTTTTATATTATCTATGCTGGGGGATCGTCCAATGGCAGGACTCCAGACTCTGGATCTGGCTATAGAGGTTCGAATCCTCTTCCCTCAGCCATTTTTTTGTTTCAATTACAGATTTATTTTTTTCCATTTTATAAAATTATAGCATATTTTTTTAAGACATCGTGTAGTATCTTTTAAATCAGGATCTCTTTTTGATGTTTTACGTTAGTTATGCAACGGTCTTAAAGTATACGCTGGAATTGTTTTATTTTTTTTCTATTTGCAAAGTCACCTTTTAGGCGAAAAGTTTCAGTGAAGCTACATTTGGATTTTAATCGTTTATCTTAGATTTTTACAGATCCTTAAAACGACATAAAGTCCCCTTAAAAAGAAATTTCCACAAAATTCATAATAAATTATAATGATTATAATTATTTCTCTGGGCCATAACTCCTTGATATAATTTGATTCTACAAAATCAAGGAAAAAGAGATAAAAGCCCTTATCCAGAAATTGTAGAAAATACTCCTATATCATTAAA
>JAXHUS010000357.1:0-5462 GCA_034189305.1 Thermodesulfobacteriota bacterium
CAAAAAAACTTTTTCAATAGCCCCTGCCATAACTTGATTTCCTATTGTTTCTTTTACAATATTTATTGCCTTTAGGATTGGAACTCCACTGTTCATAAGGGTTCCCAATGTTCGTGAAAAATTGGCAACTTCAATCTTTTGAATCATTCTATTTATCAATGGCAGTTTTAATTTAAATCCATCCCATGTGAGTCTTCCTGATGGGGTATTTATATATCTTTTTAAAAAAAATCCGGCTGCTATAAAAATAAAACCAAACCACCAGTTTTTCTTTAAAGTGTTGCTTGCATCGATAAGAATCCTTGTGGGAAGGGGAAGTGCCTTTCCCATATCCTCAAACAGAATCCCGAATTTTGGGATTACAAAGGTAAGAAGGATAAAAACCATGACAGAACCGGCAATTATAAGAATAATTGGGTATATGGATGCGGAAATTATGTTGTCTTTTAAATCCTGGGATTCTTCAAGGAACTGGTGAAGCCTCATAAGAACTGTTTCAAGTACCCCGCCCGCCTCACCGGCCCGTACCACATTAATGTATATTTTGGGAAATATATTTGGAAATTTTGCAAGGGCATCAGCTAGGCTACTCCCTTCTCGAACGGATTTCAGAACTTGAGTGATAATATTTTGTAATTTATTTTTTTCACAAAGCTGTGCGCAGATTTCAAGGCTTTTGTCAAGGGGAATCCCTGCTTCAAGAAGGGTAGAAAGTTCCTGGGTAAAAAAAAGTATATCCCTGTTTGAAATTCTTCCAAATAAAATCTGCAAGGAAATTTCTCTGCTAAAACCATCTTTTTCAACCCTGCTTTCAATTTTTATAGGTATGTATCCCTTAAGATGAAGTTTCTGGATCACTATCTTTTCTTCCTGGGCTTCAAAGGCGCCCTCATGTACCTTGCCGGATGAATCCATAGCTTTATAAGTAAACAGAGGCATTCTTATAACTCCTCCTGGGTTACCCTCAGTACCTCGGATATGGTCGTAATTCCTTCCGTTACTTTACTCCACCCGTCTTCCCTTAACGTCTTCATCATTTTATCTTCACATGCTTTTCTTTTAATAGCCGATGCATCTGTTCTGCCGATTATAAGGTTACGAATCTCTTTATCAACCAAAAGCAGCTCAAATATTCCAATTCTTCCACTATAACCGGTATTTCCGCACTTTTCACAACCCCTGCCATTAAAGACATTATCAGGAGGGAGATAAAATCCGTCACCTTTAAGCTCCCTTACTTCTTCCCTTGAAAGCAAAACCCTTTCTTTGCAATTTTCGCATATCCTTCTTACCAGACGCTGGGCAAGAACTCCAATAAGGCATGATGATATAAGATATTCTTCTATTCCCATATCTTCCAGCCTGATAATTGCACCTGAAGCATCATTAGTATGGAGAGTGCTGAAAATGAGATGACCTGTCATAGCTGATTGGATGGCAATTTCTGCTGTTTCTCGGTCTCTGATCTCTCCAACTAAAATTACATCCGGGTCCTGCCTTACAATTGAGCGGAGACCATTTGCAAAAGTAAGGCCGATAGAGGGTTTTACCTGGATCTGGTTTACTCCGTTCAGATTATACTCAATAGGGTCCTCTATGGTTATAATCTTCTTCTCAGGTGAATTTATTTTGCTTAAAACACCGTAAAGGGTTGTAGTTTTACCGCTTCCGGTGGGACCCGTTACCAGAATCATTCCGTATGGTATGGAAATCATTTTGTAAAAGAGCCCTAATATATCCCCGGAAAACCCAAAACCCTCAAGGTCAAAATGAATACTACTCTGATCCAGAATACGCATCACAACACTTTCACCATATAATGTCGGCATTGTTGATACTCGAAAATCGATCTCCTTACCATTAAAATTAATCTTTATTCTTCCATCCTGGGGCAGTCTTCTTTCTGCAATATTAAGTTTCGACATAATTTTTATCCTGGATATCATGGCAGCCTGGAGTCGTTTGGGTACTTCCTCTACCTCATGCAGAATGCCATCTACCCGGCATCTGACCTTCAATTCTTTCTCAAAAGATTCCAGATGTATGTCGCTTGCTTTCATATCGATTGCTTTCTGAATTATCAAATTAACCAGTCTGATTATTGGAGCCTCGGATGCTATATCCTTAAGATGGTCAATATCCTCGTCTTCAGTTAAGCCATAGGACACTTCTGTTTCGTTTACAATACTCTCCATAGTAGATGTAGCAGCAAGATAATATTTTTCTATAGCCTTAAGGATTTCTTTTTCTTCTGCTTTATACATACTTATTCTGCAGTTTGTGGCAAGGGCAATTGATTCAAGGGAATAAAAATCGAGGGGTTGTGTTACGGCAAGTTCAAGATAGTCCTCTTTTTGTCTTATCGGCACAAATTTAACCTCTTGCATAAATTTCACAGAAAGGGAATCTATGATGGGAATATTCATTCCTTCAATTTCAATTTCGGGCAGTTCTATTTCCAGAGTCTGATTAAAACCCATTGTAAAAACCGGAAAAAATTAATCGATAAGACTTTCGGTTTTTAAAAAAGTTCAAAAAGAAGCACTACAATTACTTTTTTGCCTTTAACTCTTCCAGGAAATCCTTAAATAGAGCAACAAAAAATCCTATCGTTGAAAAAATTATAATAGCGATTGCAAGGTTTATGATAATATTTGGTTTGGTTTTATACTTGGGGGGGACGGCGTGGTCCAGAACCTGGAAGGAAATCTCTTCTCTGGCTTCTTCAATTTTTGCCGTTTCATACTGCTGGGTTAAAAATTCATATACGCTTTCAAGCACCAGATTTTCCCGTTTCAACCTGAGATACGCCAGACTGATTTCAGGAACTTTGGAAAAGGGTGTAAAGATTGCCTTTTTCTCTATGCCCCTGTTTAATGCTATAACCTGTCTTTTAAGCTCGCTAATTTCATCTTCAAGTTCTAAAACAGCAGGACTTGAACTTGTACCTAATTTTTTAAACACATTTAATTTTACCTCTTTTTTCCTGATTTCCGCCTCCAGTTCCGCCGCTGCCTTAACACTCTGTTCCGTCTGAATATCGATATCCAGAACATTATATTTTTCTTCATAATTTTTCAGTTTCTCTTCCGCCTTCCTTAAGTCTTGCTTTACGTTGTTTACCTGCTTTTCTATAAAAATTCTGTTCTTTTTTGCCATGGAGAGGGTATTTTTATTTAAATATTCATCCAACTCTGAAGCAAATGCATTAGCTATATCTGATGCAATTTTGGAGTCTTTATAATATACATCCACATAAATAAGTCCCTTTTTATTTTCTGATATATTAACAATATCGTTACTCTTGATATAAATAAGGGCGTCCTCCATAACAGGAGGATCTTTATGGAAAAAAGAAGGGATCCACTCTTTGTTTTTTTTATCCCAGCGGCTGTGAAAAAATACTTTTAATAATCCCAGCTTATTTATTATCGCCTCTTTTAATACCCTGCTCTCCAGAATATTTATCAGTTTATCCTTATTAGAATCCGACGGTAATAAAGAGGTAATATTCCCCATTATCGGAAGGGATGATTCGGAAAGGGAAGAAGAGAAAGAAGACAGGCCGGAAGCCGATCCGCGAGGCTCAATAGGTAATATTGTAAGCCGTGCCTTATAAATTTTTGGGGAGATAAAGCTTTTACAAAGGATTAGAGAAACTCCAACAAAAAATATTATCAGGATTGTATTTTTTCTTCTCTTTATAAGATTTATATAATACAGAATGGTAATATCTTCTTTCATCGTGTAGCAAGGCTTGCGCCCAGAAGTATTGTATTTATGGAGGGAGTCAGAAGCTCAAGGATTTTATTCCACTCTTTAATATAAGTTGCCGGTACATAAACAATATCCCCGTTTTCAAGGGTTATATTTTCCCTTAAATCCCCCGATAGAAGCCTTTCATAGTAAACCGTTATTATAGTGGGGTGGATAAGACCCCCACGGATAATTTTAATATTGTCCCTTTTTGCTCCTATAGTTATATCACCGGCCTCTGATATGGCATCCACTATAGTCATGGGATATGGCCCCATTTTTATCAGCTTTGGCTCTTCTACCTCGCCCAGAACAAACACTCTTTTTTCTTCAACATTCGGGACAAAAATTATGTCCCTTTTTTTAAGGGGTATATTCTGGTTTAAATCGCCATGTTTTAAAAGACGGTCAAGATCTACTGGAAGTACATTTTTATCTCTTATGATATAGCTTTCCTTTAAATTTGACTTTTCCGTTATTCCTTCAGCCATGGCAAGGACATCCAGGACGGTATCCTTTCCTTTTATTTCAACCAGGCCGGGTTTATTGACTTCTCCCAATACTGTCACCGTTTGACTGCCGTATTCGGAAACCTGAATATCAATCTCGGGTGATTTTATATACTTGGAGAGCTTTTGTTTTATAAGAAAACGGGCCTCGGGAATTGTTAAATTCTCCACCCTTATATCTCCGATAAGGGGAAAGAAAATCATTCCGTCATTTCTCACTTCCACTTCATTTGTTAAATCCTGTTTAGTAAAATTCTCTCCATAAAGCGTAATTCCAAACACTTTATTATAAACAGTTATTAAAAGTTTGTCATGACTTGAAATTTTATAACTTTCTTTTTCTTCCTCTATCTCTTTTAATACTGTTGGTGTTTTTGTAACCTTCTCTACTGAAATTACAGCCTTTGATTCCTTTAATTCTTTACTGGTAAGAGCTTTTTGATATTCTGCAACATCATATTCCTTAATATCGGGATTCAGATATGTATACACCCATCTTTTATGTTCCTTGTCCCATGAAATTTTCCTGTACTTTGAACAACCGGTAAAAAAATACAGACTTATAAAAATTGCTATTAGAGTATTTATTATTTTTACTTTTAACATCATTTAAAATATTTTTTAGAAAACTACTTAAATTTAAGAATTAATTAAATTAAATAATTTAAGCAGTGTCAAGGAGTTTTTATTACCCTAGTTAATATATTTTATTTTGCTATAGAATCATGAAAATGTTATAAAAACTTTAATACATTTAATTCGTATGTTATTTTACAGGATAACATTTAATAAAGCATGTAATTTTACCTTGCTATTTGATTTGGATTTCTTATCTAAAAGAAGGATAGTGTAAATCCTTTTGAAGGAAGAAACTAATGGATAATCTAAAATTTGAAAAGGAAAAGGAAGAAAGAAAAAGAGAGGCTTTAAAAAGGCATGAAAGGCTTCACAAATTATTTACCCAGGACAGATTAGCCTTTGAAAGAGAAAGGAAGATGATCATAGATGAGTCCATCAACAGTGTTAAAGATGAAAAACTAAGGGGCAGGCTAAGAGTCCTGCAGGAATCCTGGGATAGAAAGATGAGAAACGCCGGTTCTGAAAATAACAGGTTTGTTCTGGCCCAGACCTTTTTATGGTCTCATATTTTTGAAGTCTTTATGCCAGAGATAAATCGATTAAATAAACTGCTAAATC
>JAXHUS010000358.1:0-2933 GCA_034189305.1 Thermodesulfobacteriota bacterium
ACTTGCCAAATCCTCTTCTCCTTATGAAAACCTTATTAATTAGATACTTCTATTATATCATAAATACCCATTATTCTTTCTAAAAGAAGAGGTAATATATACTTTTTCGACAGGCTCAACGATAGGCTTCAGCCGCCGAGGAATGAGGTCGGCTGGGAGCCTTTGTTCGGTCTTTTCTATCCACCAAGTTGCATTCCCTCTTCCTTTGGCGCATTTTAAGGTCAGCTACAATTTCAGCAAGGTTGTGGTGGTGCTTTTCAGCGTATGTATCTCGGTTTCGCCAGACTTCGGCTATAATATCATCTTTGTGCATTGTCTTTATCCTCCTGCATAAGTTCCATAGGCGTACAGATCTCTGGACAAGAATATCCGGCGGCAATGCATATGGAACGAATGATTGGTTTCTTTGCCGCATTATCGATATGTCGGAAATTCCAGGTGAGTAGATAGTCAATTTGGTGCACGGCTGCTACTGCAACATGTAATGCATCGGCTTCAGCCCCTGAGGGAAATCCACCCTTCGAAATTAACTGGGCGGCAAGTTCTTTCACTTCTTCGTCAATGGTTAGCTCCGCGAGCCCCTCTATCACTTCAAGCCTTTGAGCGGATGCTTCGGGATTTCCTGCTGATACCTCCACAATGACCAACTCAGAAGTGAAAAGATCGTAATCAGGTCGCACATCATCCCACCACTGACTGGTAATCTCCTGCCAGGCTGCCGCCCGAACATCGCGACTGGGCCTTGCGGCCAGATAACTTACAATGGAAGTCTCAATATAAACGCTTTTTCTCATTTTATCAGGTTCCTTCTTATCGTTCAAAGCTCCAGCGTCATAGTTGATGACCGAACTACCAAGATGAGTTGCCCGAAATAGCCGCAGGCTATTGAGGGTCAACTCGATCGATTGGTTATCTCAATAGTTCACTTATTTATTAAGTTCCTGTTCTACCCTTTCAGAGAGGAACATCTTCATTAGAGATTGATAAGGGACGTCTCTTTTATTAGCAAGTAGCTTCAATTCCTCAATCATGATCTCAGGAAGTCTGATTGAAATGGTCTTAAGTGTTGGTTTGAGATTGGGCATAATAATTTCCTTTGCTTCGGACCAATCGATATAATAAGTCGAATCATGAGATGCCCAAAACTCCCTTTCCTCATCTTCATTCATGAATTTAGGAATTCTTTTCTTTTTCATGTTTTTCATATATGCTTCTCTCTTTCCTATTCATATCTCTTGAAGATATTATACGAATAAGCTTTCTACGTATTGTAAAAGCGGTAAATAATCTACGATTTTGGTCTGTTCTTCCTAATGCATAAAATCTTTCTTCTTCTTGCGAATGATCCACAGCCTTAGCAACAATCAAAGGCTTATTGAAAAAAGTCTGTTCACTTTCAACTGGTAAGACCTTGTGTTTCTCCCAATTTTTTTGAATATTATGCTTATCCCACTGAAATCCTTTACATTCCTGTAACTCTTTATAGACATCCATAACAGTAATAGTATATATGAATTATATACATATATCAATTATTTTTTCTATTTTTGAGATAACGCTGTAGCTAAGTGGCAAGCGACCGCAGGGAAGCTTGTTCATCTTCAGCGATTTGATACTCATTATGTCCAACCATAAAATAAAAGTGGAAGACAGAATATCCGTATTAATTTATAGCAGTTAAAGGAAAAATATCGGATATTCAAATAGTATCTATAAAATAACATAGGAGTGTCTAATCCTTTTTTGGAATTTGTTACTTTTTTAAAATCTGAAATTGCCTTCCTTGCCACTGAAAGCCTTGCCTTGCCAAAACCACGAGATGGGAAAAATTCTTTTTTAATTTTATCCTTGAACTTTTGAAGAACTTGTTCTTCGTTATCAGGATTTATTTTAGTGGTATAATAATCTTTTACATTTTCAAACATACCAAAAAGATCAGAAATTTCATTGATTAGTTTTTCTTTGGATTTTTGATTTAAATATTGCTTAAGATCCTTAAGATTAATTTTTTTCATTTTACCTCTTGCTTATTATGTAAATATTTAGGTGAATTGATCAAGATTTTTCATTTATTGTTTTTTATATCTCCATTGTTGTTTATATTTAATTCCTTATTTTTGTTGCTCACTCATGTTTTTTTCTATCCTCTTATTTTCTATTGGCAAGGATCTAACCGCTTTTTCAAAAATAGGTGAACCAGTTTCATTAATGAGTGATTATATACATATCTATAATTCTTTTTCACCTTTGTTTTTGAGCAATATACTTTTTTCGTTTATTAGTAAAAGCCCACCAGGGAAGTGGATCTCCTCCTTCCATAAAATGAACAACCGACATAAATACATCAATAACACAAGGATCATGCTTTTTTCCTGACATCGCGCAAAGTGCCTTATATAGTTCAAATGGTTCTTTCCCAATCAATTTCTTTGGATGATCAATACCTATCAAATGGAGATCTTCCGCCATTGCTTTCCCTATATTTGGAAGCTCATCAAGCCGTGATACTGTTTTTCTATCTGGGTTCTTCATTTATTTCTTTCATGGCTAACATCGATATCACCTACCGGTGCACGCGCCGTTTCGGCGCGGGTAACGGTCAGGTGCATGAAGTTGTTATCTTATTTTTTATTTTCTTCTAAAATTGTTTCCATATTCTTAAGACGTTTATCCATTTCTTGAATAATTTTATACATTTTACTAACTAATACTGATATACCCACAACCACTGGAATTAAAAAGGCTACCATCCCCATTATTGCTCCATCCATATTTTTCTCCTTTATTTAGTTATATTTCAAGATAACGAGACTGTCGAAAAACCACTTTATGAGATGTTTCTTATATATACAAAGTGATTTTTAAAAAGTAAATTCTAATTTTCATAAAGAACAGATAATAGCCGGTAAAAAACAGAAAAATAAAGGCCCATA
>JAXHUS010000359.1:0-3342 GCA_034189305.1 Thermodesulfobacteriota bacterium
GTTAACATGAGGCTCTTTATATAATTCATAATGCTTTTTTATGCTTGAATCAATCTTTTTGTGCACATGAGGCATTAATCCGAGACTAACAATATCTTCCCTTATTGCTTTGAATATTGCGGTATGATCTATAATCCATGTACCTGTGACAGGATCTTTCTTGCCGCACAATTCACGACAATTTCCGCATAGGAGACATTTATAAATAACATCCACCAGGGAACCGGAATAGGGGAGCCGATTTTCCAGAATGCCTTTTGCAATTTGTATCCTTCCTCTGGCAAAGGAATATTCAAAACCACCCGTATGTTCTCTTATGGGACATACATACCTTACCTCATCGGAATATTTCGCCCTGCACAACCCACATCGGTGGCATGCATAAATATCTGATCTATATTTCTCCAGCATTTTCTCTCCTTACAAATTATATATCCCGGGACACATAATATTATTTGGGTCAATTATACTTTTTAGTGTGCGCAAAAAGTTAAAGTATGTTGGTGAAAAATAGAAGGCGGTTATCTGGGATGCATAACCCTGGGGAAGGTCAAGAAATGCCCCTAATTTTACATAAAGCGTATTAACTTCCCGGGAAATTACGGCTACTCTCTTCACCGCTTCAAGGTCAGCAGCGTCATAATAAATATTAATTGCCCCAAAAATAACACCACGACCCCATGGGGCAAGGTAATCCCGCCTCATCAAATGATACTTTTCAAAATCATCCGTATATCTTTTCTTAATTTCAGCATCCATTGTTTTATATAGCTGAAGTAAATCTCCGGCAGGTGCAATGAATTCGTGGGTAGCTACAGCCCCCTTTAAATAAGCCTTAGAGGGAGTTTCCCTCATTACTTCAGCGGTAACAACAGCTCCCTGGGCAACACGGTCTGTAATTTCCGAACCCGATGTGCCTCCGGCATCCTTGCATATGGTTTCAATCATTTTATGTTTAGCGCTAACCTCTTCGCTGCTATCTCCTCTAACAGCATACAGGAATGCCCATTTATCAATTTCTTCTCCTGTTATTATTTTTACACCTTCGGGTGAAATACCAATAAGTGATGAATAGGGAATTGGGTACCTGTGCATAAGACTGTAGATTGCCTGCCATGAACTATCAACATTATCAAACAGGAAGCTTCCGGGTTCATTTATCCTGGGAATAGGGAAAAGCTGTAAAGTTGCTTCGGTTATAACTCCAAACATCCCGCAACTATTAATAAATAATCCCGTAAGATCCGGGCCAGGGCAATTTCGTGTAAATGTTGTAATTTGATTGGTATTGGTTCCAGGCCCGGATCCCGTCTGAATAATATCTCCATTGGGAAGGACCACTTTAAAACCATTAACAATATCCCCGGTTGCACCGATACTGGCAAAGTCTTTATCACCTCCGCCGCCGACAACACCGGCAAGAAGCCCCCCAATTGTTGCATAATAATATGTAAACCAGACCGTCGGCAAATGGTATCCCTTTCTTTTGACAATCGTTGCCAGCTTACTGCAGGTTGTCCCTGCCTCAACTGTGACTATTCTATTCTTCTCATCAATATTTATCACTTCATCCATACGGGTTAAATCAATGACGATGCTTCTTCCAGGTTCTCCCCTTGGAAATCCAAATAAAGATGCTCCACCGCCCCTTGGAATTACAGGTGTACCGGTTCGATTGGCCAGTTTTATTATATCCGCAACTTCCTCAGAGCTTTTCGGCCGGACAATTATTCCAGGAGATATGCCGGGATATATACCGGCATCACAAGAGTATGTCAGCTTGGCAAAATCATCATCCGCCACATAATCCGATCCAACTATTTCACATAGCAAATCATATATTTCATGATGTCTTACTTCCGGTTCCATGTTTCTTCCCTTTATTTTATAAATAAAATAGCTGCCTACGTTTTATTATAAATGTTTTCACTTACTTACATCCTGTGATCTTCTTCTCCATATACTGGTCAACACCTCTCCAGTATAAATTCATTAAATTAAATATATTTTATGTAAATACTCATAGCTAAAATTAATCCAGCCTCTTTCCGCAATTAGGGCCGGGGCTTACGTCATATACCTCTTCCACACTTATAATTCCGGCTCCTGCTATTTTCATATTGGGCGGCATTTTGGATTGATAACTGTCATATAGCTCACCTGAACTCTGGATGCCTTCACATGCCCCCTTAACCTGATACCCTTTTGATTCTCCCGGTTTCTGAGAAAGAATAAAGGCTGTTACCGAAGCATTCTTTGTTTTTTCAAGATTGTCCCATGTTTTTCCCTTTACCAGCTTGGCAAAGGCTATTTTGTCCGGGGCTATGGCCATTATAGAACCATGGGGTAAAACATGGATGCTACCTTTTGAATCTGCCGTTGCAAGTACTTTTGCTGCACTTTGACTGTTAAATAATTCCATTACTTCTTCCGTCATATTTGCCATGACACACCTCCTCTTTTTATAATATGTTATTATTTGATCAATAGATTACTTCTCTTTTACCTTAAGTTAAGGTTGTATCATTAATATTCCTCCAAATGTTACAGTTAACTACCCACAGTGCATTCCAGGCCATACTGTGAAAAAATTATTTTAATCCCTTCTATATCAGATTCACTGGGGGACTTAATTTCACTTTCCAACGGGTATTTCCTTCCCAATTTTGCATATTTGCCCATTCCCATACGATGGTAAGGCAGAATGCTGACCTCTTTTAAACCGATGTCCGCAATAAATTGCCCAGTCTCCCGAACATTTTTCTCCGAGTCGTTACACCCTGGAATAACGGGAAATCTTACTAAAACTGGAGTCCCAAAAGCAATAATCTTTTTAAGATTACTTAAAATCAGTCTATTGGAAACTCCGGTAAATTTTTTATGCACTTCAGTATCCATATGCTTAAGGTCAAAAAGTACCAGATTTACATATTCCAGGATGACTCCTAACTTATCTGCCTTTGCATATCCACAGGTGTCCAATGTGGTATGCAGACCTTTTCCCTGACAACTTTTTAAAAAATTCTTTAAAAAAGTCGGCTGATAAAGGGGCTCACCACCTGAGGCCGTAATTCCGCCGCCGGAATTCCTGTAAAATAGGCTGTCCTTTGCTACTTCCTCTACTGTCTCTTCAACTGTCATTTCCTCTCCGGCCAGAATTCTGGCTTCATTAAGACATGCTTCCACGCATTTCCCACAGCCGATACAAATTTTTCTATTTATCTTAACACCTTTCTCAGTCTTAACACTGGCTCCTGTGGAACATACATCCACACAGCGGCCGCAACCTGTGCACCTTTCACTATCCAGCAATATCTCAGGTTCGCTTTTTTGAGATTCCGG
>JAXHUS010000036.1:0-7679 GCA_034189305.1 Thermodesulfobacteriota bacterium
TGTCACTACAAACAGCTTTTGTGAAATTTAATTGCGTAACCCCTTGATTCTAAAGAATCCTTTGTTTTTGATTTGCTGAATTTTTGCCTTTTTTCTGCCTTTTTTCATGAACTTGGGTTAAAAATACTGGGGTAAGCCCCAAAAAAGGAATTGTTACGGAAAGGAGCGATATTTTTATTGCTTTTACATATAAGATAAGGGCGGTTATTTCAAGGGGAATCAGTAAAAAAGAGACAAAAAAGAATGTGGGGTCAAGATTGGGTATTTCAATAAATGGAAGGAATATGATCAAAAAAGGAACTGCATAGAAAAACCTTACCCATGCAATTAGATATTCAGAGGAGGTTCTAACGGCTACTTTACTGACGGCATCCGTTGCTGCCAAAAAAAATCCGCAAAGAAGGGAGGATATAACCCATGACATGTGCCGTTATTCCCATCCTGCCTCATTTTTCTGCATCTTTAAGTTAAGCTCATCAATATCAATTTGTTTTCCCTTAAAAAAGTAACGGTCATATAGTTTATTAAAAGAAGTCCAGGGGGATATGTCACCCTTTTCAACATCCATAATATGAGCAATTCCATCAATTTTCGCATCCAGATCATCAAGGTAATAAAGGGTTATGGCCTCTAAAGTCTTTGGCCTTTTTGGGGAACCAAATTCAAAATGACCATGGTGACTTAAAATAAGATGTTCAAGTAACAGCTCAAGTTCAAAAGGAAAATCAGGAATTTCCCTGATTTTTTCCTTTAACATTTCCACACCAATAGTAATATGGCCGACAAGCCTTCCTTCATCCGTGTAATCAAAAGCATTTTGAAAAGAAAGTTCTTTAATTTTTCCAATGTCGTGAAGGACAGCCCCACTTATCAGTAAATCTATATCAAGTCTTGGATAAATTTTAGAGACCTCAATAACTAACTTTAGTAGATTTAATGTATGCTCAAGTAGCCCTCCAATACAGGCATGATGAAGTGCCTTTGCTGCCGGAGCCATTTTAAAAAGACGCATACATTCTTTATCCTGTAAAAAAAGTTCAAGAAGCTTTTTTAGATGTATATTATTCATACCCTTTACAAATTCTTTAAGTTCATTAAATAATTTCTCTATATTACTTTTTGTTTTCGGCAAAAAATCATCAATGAATACCTCATCCGGGGGTATGTATTTAATATCGTTAATAGTGAGTTGCAGCATTTTCTGATAAAGGGATGCCCTGGATTTTATTTTAACAAAATCATTCTTTTTAAACTCTCTGGTAATTTTTTCCGCATTATCCCATATTCGAGCCTTTATTTCACCGGTCCTGTCCATAAGTATAAGGTGAAGGTAGAGATTTCCACTCCGGGTGACTCCACTATCTTTTTCTTTTACCAAAAAGATACTTTCAATCCTGTCACCATTTTTAATTTGATCTACGAATATTTTTTCCATGTCTTTACTTTAAAATCCTTACACTTATTATAACTATATCTTCCAAAGGCCGATTTTGCCTGTTAATCTGAACTTCACTTATCTTTTCTACAATATCCTGCCCTTTTATAACCTGTCCGAAAATTGTATGTTTTCCATTGAGCCAGGGAGTTTTAACCGTTGTGATAAAAAACTGGCTTCCATTAGTATTGGGGCCGGAATTTGCCATGGCAAGCCTTCCTGACCGATCAAATTTTAAGTCAGGTGAAATTTCATCCTCAAAGAAGTAACCCGGTCCACCTGTACCCGTCCCGGTGGGGTCCCCTCCCTGAATCATGAAATCAGGAATTACCCTATGAAAAATAAGACCGTCGTAAAATCTTTTTTTCTCCTTCTTTTTAGTTATTGGGTCTGTAAAAGTTTTATTGCCCAGAGCAAGACCAACAAAATTATTAACTGTTATAGGCGCATCCCTGTTAAATAAAATACATTCAATTTCTCCCAAAGAAGTACTGATTATTGCTTTAACCGAAGATTTGCCGCTTTCATCATTCCCACCTGAACAAACCAGGTTAAACAGGCTGAAAAAGGCTAAAAATATAAAAATACCCTGTATCCTTTTCATAATTTTCTCCTCTAATGATTCATTGGTCAGTTTGATATATAGAAATTTCCTTGCAAATTAACTTCAGGCATTTTAGTTCACTTTATTGCACTTACTTTAAGTGCAAATCAACTCTATCATTCTTCCCGGTCAGGAGTCAACCAGTTTCCAATATTCATATAGGGGGTCCTTAATGCCTTCAATTTTAACCGTTCTCTTTTAAATTCATCTTTTTTAAATAAAAGCCAGTTTTTATAGTGATATTTTAGGCTTTTTTCTGTAAAGCGGTGATCTTTACAATTTTCAAAATCAATTTTCATTTTATCTTGAATGAAAACAACTTTACCCTTTGTATCACACATGGCACATCGAATTTTAAAATCCTCCTCAATTTTAAAAACATCACTGAAGCATGCAGGGCAGCAGCCTGCTGACAGGTCAGGGTCTATGGCATTATTCTTAAGCAACCGTGCTGCCTTTTTTGTCCACTCCAGGTTTTTTTTGTTCAATAATACTTCAGCAGGGTTTGCCCCAACAGCAAGAAATGAATCCAATAACCTGAAGCCAAAAAGATAGGCTGTAACTGCAAGGGCAGATCTTGCATACCCCGACCAGGATTCCTTTCCTGATACGGCTATGCTTAAACAGGGCTTTCTAAATAGCCTTTTATCCTTGGTATTCATCATTAAAAGACGATCCTGAATTAATTTTATAACCCCGGCAGGTCCCAGGGAATAACAAGGAGCGGATATTATTACGGCTTCAGATTCCATTATCTTTTCCAAAAGAAAATTGAAGTCATCTTCTAAATTACAGTTTTTCCCCTGCTCTATACATACAAAACATGCTGTACATTGAAGAATTTTAAGATCAGTGAGTCTAATAAGGCCACATTCCCAACTTTCACCTAAATTTTTAAAAACCTCCTTTACTATTATTTCGCAATTTCCAAGCTTACGGGGTGATCCAATAAGACCTAAAACCTTTCTCATTTAAAAAATTCGCCTTTATATAAGTTTAATAGTTCAATTCTGATTATTAATAAAATCAGAGGTTGGATTTAAATTTCAAATGCAAAAATACAAATGTTTAAATGTTAAAAATTCAAGTTTAGCACCCTTAAAACCCAATGCATCATTGCAAGAAGCCCCTTTAGTTATATAATAATTAATTGATCATAAAGATAACTCTAAATATTTAAACGAAACAAGAAGTCAGAAGATAGAAGGCATAATTCAGAATATAAAAAAAGTCATTATATATCCCGGACCATGAATCTGAGACTTCTGGATTTTCTATTTTCAAATAAATATCTGATTTTAAAAAACATCCGCAGAAAAGACATATATCTCTATTCCCTTATCTTTCCATGCTTCCTTTGGAAGCCCTGCCTTAAGACATGTATGTTCAAGAAAGGTTTTTCTGTTCCAATTATATTCTACTGCTACCTGTGGAAGGAGGAGACCAGAACTAAACCCTTTTTTTATGTAAATTCCATGTTTCCCCACCTCAACTTTCTCAGGATCATCAATTTTTTCAAGGGGAGTCAGGATTGATATTTCAATGTCCAAATCTTTAAACTCGTCTTTTTTTAAAGGTTCAAAACGAATATCTTCAAAAGCAGCTGCTTTTGCCATCTTTTTAACCGTTTCATAAAGAGGCTCACTTGCTGTTACATTACCAATACAACCTTTTAGACTACCATATTTATGGAGAGAGACAAAGGCCCCCCTTTTTTCCTTTAGTGCCTCGGACTTTATGGGTACTTCGGAGAATTTTCGCCCCTCCAGTTCACAATCAATTGCTTCCCTTGCAATGTGATGTAATATTTTTTTCTCCGTCTTTGTTAGCCCTAAATCTATTCCTCCTTTTCGGGCAGGCTTAGCCTTTGAATTTATAAATGCTGCTGAAAGATATCCCACAACCCTATCCATATCCCCACTGGTATCTCCGGAATTTGCATATTTAAGCACAACGGATGTATCCGCCCCTAACTTTTTTGCCACATCCATAACAACAACAATTGGCCCACCCCCACAGGCTTCACAGGTTCCCACCTCCAGATCTTTTGATAGTCCTTTATAATCAAAGGCTTTTATTCTATTTACAATTATTTTATCCAATTTAAATGCCCTTTTATATGAATAGTAATGAGAAAGGTCGCTGCTGGCAACAAAAAGTGCTTTCTTATCCGCCAGAATATCTACAAGGACCTTTGAAAGTTCTTCACAGACTTCATAGCTCTGTTCCCCCATAACAAGAGGGATTAACATGAAATCCTTGAGAACCTTCTGTAAAAAGGGAAGCTGTACTTCCAGAGAATGCTCTTCTCTATGTGCTTCTACAACATAAGAAATAATCCTACTTTTAGTAATTAAAGTGTTGGCAAGGACAATATCTACAGGAACAATACCTAGGGGAGTTTCATATCCTCCCTGATTATAAATCGAAACGCCATTGAAGTGGACTCTATGGCTGGGGGCAATCACTACAACTATATCATATGATCTGTCCTTTATTAATTTGTAAGCATGGGCAGCCACACCCCCAGAATATATATATCCTGCATGGGGAGAAATAACACCTATAATTTCCCCCTTTATGTCTTCAGATGAAACACTTTGAAGATATCTTTCTATTATAGATGAAAGGGTATGAGGCTCTTCAGGATAGAAAAGCCCTGCAACTGCAGATCTTCTTATTTTAGCTTTTTTACTCCCGGCCATTTTCTTCTTCCTGGTTTGTAGAGATATTTATCATTCCACAAACAGTGCATCTATAAATTCATTTGAAGAAAATTCCTGAAGGTCATCTAGCTTTTCGCCGATACAAATATAGTATATCGGTATTTTAAGTTCCTGAGAAATTCTTATAACTATTCCTCCTTTTGCTGTGCTGTCCAATTTTGTTAAAACAAGGCCATCAACACCAATACTGTCGGTAAAGAGCTTTGCCTGGCTTACGGCATTCTGGCCCGTTATGGCATCCAGAATCAGCAAGGTCTCCTTGGCTGAATCAGGAATTTCCCTGTTTGCTATTTTTTTTATTTTTTTGAGTTCTTCCATCAGATTTGTTTTTGTGTGAAGCCTTCCTGCTGTATCTATAATTAGAATATCTATACCCCTTGCCTTTGCGGCATGAACTGCGTCAAAAACTACCGACGCAGGATCGCTTTTCTCATTATGTTTTATAACATCACAACCAACCCTTTCCCCCCAGATTTCAAGTTGCTCAACTGCCGCCGCCCTAAATGTATCAGCCGCAGCAATCATTACTCTGCGCCCTTCCTTTTTAAACATATGGGCAAGTTTTGCAATTGTAGTGGTTTTCCCGACACCGTTAACCCCAATAACTAATATAATAAAGGGTTTGGGAGATTTTACTGTCTGCTTTTTTTGCAGAGGCTTAAGGATGTCTATTAAGGCTCTTTTTAAAATTTCTTTTATCTTTTGAGGGTCTCCCCTATCTTTTTGCGAAATATTCTTTTTTATCTCCTCCAGCAAATTTGATACAGTATTTATCCCTATATCAGCGGTAATTAAAACATCTTCCAACTCTTCAAGAATATCATCATCTATCTCTTTTTTGCTTGATATAACTTTATCAATCTTACCAATAAAAGCATCACGGGTCTTTTTTAATCTCGATCTTAAATTTTGAAAAAGGTCCTTTTTCTCGTCATCGCTATTCTTATCTCGACTCTCTTTTTTCTCTTTATCCCCCTTTTTAAAAAAGTTAAACATGTCTCATCTTTAAGAAACCATATGATATGATCATCCTAACTCTAATTTCTCATACAAATAGTTATTTTACTATATACTGATTCTGATTCTTTGTATAGTGCCCAAATTTTGATTAAAAAGCATATATCATTACCATTAATTTTTAATTCATTATGCCTTAAAATCTATTTTCTTATGAAGATTAAATGTTTTTCACACACTTTATTAGATTATTTGATTGCTTTAGAAATTTATTATATTAAAAAGGTCTTCTCTCAATATTATAAGTAGCCTTACTGTCTTCCATCCAGTTTTCATAGATCAGTTTTTTCTTTATTCCTTTTAGGGCCTTTTCCCACATGGGAAATTTCTCTTCTAATTCCTTTGCCTCAGGAACTTTCCGTTCCTTTAACCTGATAACATAATGGCTCTCTCCCACCTCTACGGGTTCGTCAAAATATGGATTTTCCTTTGTTAAATCTAAAGCACCTGCTTTTATTTCATCTGAAATTCCAATTTCTGGAATATAAGCATCGATTGCCGGTTTAAACAGACCGGTTTCTTTAAAGCTCAAACCATTTTCTTTACAAAAATCTGTTATATCTTCACCAGCCTTTAGTCTGGTTAAAATTTCTTCCGCCTTCTTTATAAGGAGGTCTTTTGTCTTTTCTTCCCTCACTTTTTCTGTAACCTTTTCCTTTACTTCTTTAAGAGACGGCAGATAGGGATCCTTTTTATCCATAAGTTTTATTATATAAACTATAGTATCCGTTTCTATTAAAGGTCCAATCTCTCCTATATTCATATTTTTACAAACTGCGTAAAATTCCGGATTATCTTCTTCAATAAAATATCCAGTTTCTCTAATTTCCATGCCTTCCGTTTTGGCAACCTGCTCTATATCACTATTGATTTTAACCTCCCTAAAAATACGCCTTGCCTTCCTTTTGGCTAAGTTATAGGCTTTCTCTTTTCCTTCTTCCTTGATAATCATTTCTTTTATTTCGTCTTTTACCTCTGAAAATTTTCTTATTTTGCCCGGTATTTTTTCTTTTAGCTGTATTATATAGTATCCCTTTTCTGTCTTAATCGGCTCACTTATATCCCTTTCTTTTAAAGAATTAATCTCTTTGACCAGCTGCCCTGCCAGATCTTTTATATCAACAGCCCCCAAATCCCCGCCCTTCTCCGCCGTAGCTTTATCATCTGAATATTTTCTGGCAAGTTTTGCAAAGTCTTCTCCTTTTTCCAATTCTATTCCAATGTTTTTCGCTTTCTTTAAAATAATATTTTCTTCCTTCTGGCTATAATCTTCCTTTAACCTAAGAAAAATATGACGAAGGTTTAACTTATCTTTTTCAATAAACTTTTCCTCGGATGTCATATAGTAATCCATAGCCTCAGTATCGGAAATCTTAATTTGTGAAATATAATCACCCCTTCTTAAAAAAATATATTGCACCTTATATTTTGCAGGTACATTAAAGCTTTCTTTATTGCTTTCATAATATATCTTATAATCCTTTTCCTCTGATTTTATATCTTCTTTTTTAATTATGGTCTCTGGAATTTTAAGCACTTCTAAATTTACAGAATCATTTAAGAAATCATAATAATCTTTAACTTCCTTAAGAGAAACTTTAGTTGTCTGGGAAATAAAATCCTCTATTTTTCTCAAGAGTTGCAATTCATATTGTTCATCTTCAAAGTCTTTAGGATTAGGATAATTATAACCAAGAAATTGAAAATATAATGATCTGTCAAACTTATTGTTTTTCTGAAATGCCGGATATGACTGGATTACAGCCTGAACCTCCTCTTTATTGATCACAAAGCCAACTTTTTCAGCTCTATCAATAATTACTTCTTTATTAATTAAATTTTCCCTGGCAGCCTCTCTTAAATTGAGTGTTTCAAGAATGTTCATGTCAAACTTATC
>JAXHUS010000360.1:0-5267 GCA_034189305.1 Thermodesulfobacteriota bacterium
GGTGATGATAACCGCTTATGGTTCCATTGATACCGCAGTTGATGCAATGAAAAAGGGGGCGTGTGATTATGTGTTAAAACCCTTTGATCCCGAAGAAATAAGCATGCTGATTCATAAAATTATAAAGCGTCAACAAATTGTCGAGGAAAATATTTTACTTAAAGAAAGATTTAAGGAGGAATCCCGTTTTGAAAATCTCATTGGACAATCAAAACCCATGCAGGAGGTTTTTAAATTAATAATCGATGTTGCTAAAAGTGATTCAACTGTATTGATTACGGGCCAGAGCGGTACCGGTAAGGAATTGGTTGCCAAAGCCATTCATGCCAAAAGTTCTCGATGTTATGGTCCATTTGTTGTTATAAATTGCGGAGCCCTTACGGAAAGTCTTCTTGAGAGTGAGCTATTCGGTCATGAAAAAGGTGCCTTTACCGATGCCATGTATGCCAGAAAGGGCCGTTTTGAAATGGCTGACGGCGGGACGTTATTTCTGGATGAAATTGGCGAAATCAGCATGAAGATGCAGATTGACCTTTTAAGGGTGCTGGAAGAGAAAAAGATTCGTCGGGTAGGGGGCACGGAACTTATTGATACTGATGCCAGGATTATTGCCGCCACCAATCGTGACCTTAAAAAGGCTATTGAAGGGCAAGAGTTCCGGAAGGATTTGTTTTATCGTCTCAATGTTATTTCTATTAATCTTCCGGATTTAAACCAGAGGAAAGAAGATCTACCACTGCTTGCCATGCATTTTCTCAGAAAGTATGTTCAAAAAACAAATAAAAAGATTGACAGCATTTCGCCTGATGCAATGAATTTAATGTTAAAGTATGATTGGCCAGGCAATGTGAGGGAACTGGAAAATGCTATTGAAAGGGCAGTAGTAATAGGAAAAACCAGGAAGATCATTTCAGAAGACTTACCTTTCTTCAGACATGATATGGATTTTGTTCCTAAGGGAAAATCTATTCGGGAGTGGGAAAAAGCGCATATCTTACAGATACTGGAGGAATCCCAGTGGAATATTTCTCATGCGGCAAAAATTCTTGAAATTGATAGGGCAACCCTCTACCACAAAATTAAAAAATATGGTCTTAACCGTCCCGGTAATTAGAAGCCTTTAACAAACTTTCCTTCTTTTTAATGAATCATTGTCATAGGTTAAGAGAAATGGCAGTAAATAAACCCGAATGGCTTATGGGTGAAAGGAAGCCGCCTTGTATTTAACTAAAAAAATTCTAAAGGAAGTATAGGTCTGAAGAAAAGAATAATAGATATAGTTCCCCTTGGTTCCATTCCTGCCCTTGTATTGGACACCGTCTCAGAAAGTATTGACCGGTGTTTTCCTTATCCTTCCCGTATTTTATCGCCAGAAGAAGAACCGGATTATGCCTATTTCCCGATGCGAAAACAATATCATTCAACAAAAATTCTAAAAAAGCTTAACAGGATGGGCAGGGCAGATACACTAAAAATTATAGGCATAACCGGATTAGATCTCTATATTCCAATTCTTACCTATGTTTTTGGAGAAGCCCAGTTAGGGGGGAAATGCGCATTAGTTTCTTCTTATAGGCTTCTCCCTCCCGATTCTGCTTCAATATCTTCAAAAATTATTCAGGACCGGGTTGTCAAAACAGCCATCCATGAATTAGGCCATACATTTAATCTGGTACACTGCAAAAATGACTGTGTGATGCATATATCCTATAATCTTAAAGATATTGAAGCTGCCCCGGCTTCTTTTTGTTACTACTGTGATATACTTCTTCAGGATGAAGTAAAGAAATTAAACCCACAATCTATTAAGTAAGAAAAAATTTGCTTATCAATTTTTCCCATTTAATTCCCTGGATATTGCCGTAAATATCATTTACAGGCAAGCCGCCCGTTGCAGCGGTGGGACCCACATCAGATTCAATCATATCCATTAAAGCTTGAGATTCCGTTTCTATCCATCCGGAAACTTCTTCGCCAAAAAGGAGATTTTTCAGGTTTTTCTTTATATCCTTAGACTCAACCATAAAAAGCCATCCGCCTGTATAAGGATCTTCATTGGAAATAACGGGATTTTTCTTTACTTTTGGGTTTACTGCGGTAATAACTCCTTCTATGGGAGAAAGAACGTCACCTTTTTTGCCGTTGCGTTCAATACTCCATCCTTTATCATTCTGACCTACTTTTTTTCCCATAGAAGGTAAATTTAAGTCATCTAAAGGTCCGACCAGCTTCATTGAAAAATCATCCATTCCTACTCTGATTCTCCCCCCGTATTCAAGTCTGGCCCAGGAGTGTCCCCTGTGAAAGTAAAAACTGTCGGGCACACGATATCCGGCTACCAGTGGAATATCAGAAACCAGATACGGCATGTCCTGTTCGCTCTGGTGTTCCAACATCTGGTCATATTCACACGTATTGCATTCGAAATTATTGGTACAAATCTTATTGGGGACCCTACCGTTAAGCATATGCCTGCATTTGCGCAAATCAGAGGGAAGTTTTTGAAACCTTTCCTGCCAGTTTACGCTAATACGATTCTTTTTATCACCTAAAGGTTCGCCCTTACTTATGGCATCCCTATTTTCCCTGGTCAGCTTGTTAAATGCCTTGTCAAAACTGCAATTATTACAATCATAAGCATTATTGCACAGTTTAAAATTGACCACACCAGCCCTCATCCATATACATTGCATCTCATCCCCAAAAAGACCAAGACCTTTTAACTCATTAGTGGTATCCTTCTTAATTTTTTCTCCCATGATTTCCCTCCGTTTTAAAATTTTTTATTTTATTTGTTGTTTGTTGTATTTATTTATGAGCAACAATAATGCCAGAGGTAAAAAAAAGAAAAAAATATTCTGTTTTTCCTTTATTCATAGGCATCCACCAGTAATACTTTGAATTTTTATAACCAAAGAAAGGTTTCAAATGTCTGTAGTAACATTCGACATGATCTCTGAAAATAAGAAACTATTTGTTGTAGAATATTGATATAATGGGATTATCGGTAATATGTAGAATATTACAACAGCACTGTTGAAATATTCGATATCTTAGATAATGTCTGCACGAAAACTATCAAATCATTTTGGTTGTGTCATTTTGAGCAAAGCCAAAAAATAGCTAATAGTGTTAGCATGTTAAATGAAAAGCAGCAATAATCTTTTGTGTGTTTTTAAGCTTGTTATAATTCTGGCAAGCCTTTTTTGTCGGCTGGGCAATCAACTTTATCCCTTGAGATTCAAGATATTTTTTAGTTTCGGATGGTATTTTCACCAATCCCGAATCTCCAGTACCGATTATGATGATCTCTGGTTTTTGAGGCAGTACATCCTTTAGATCTTCTAAATGGACTTTATGTCCTTCTTTCCTCCACCAGTTATCCAGAATTCTGTCCGTAAATATAATAAGGTCATTTGTATACCTTGTCCCATCAATAATTATCTCTCCAAAATTGTAAGATTCTATCATTTTTCCCTCCTTTGCAATACATTTACCAAATAGAACATAAAGAATATAGAGAATTATAAAAATTTATTTATAAATGATTACATTAACTATATAATTAATACGTGCACAATTGATAAAAAAATATTTCTAAAATAATCACATTTTTTTATAAAACGCTAAATGGCAAAAAATATTTTAACAGTCAGTGAATTAACCGGGATGATAAGGTCAAATCTGGAGTTAAATTTCTCCAGCCTATGGATAGAAGGTGAGATCTCAAATTTAAGAATACCCTCTTCAGGACATTGTTATTTTATTTTAAAGGACAAAAAATCCCAGATAAGGTGTGTTATATTCAGGTCCATAGCTTATGGGTTGCCTTATAATTTGGAAGACGGACTTTCCGTTATATGTAAAGCAGGTTTAACGGTCTATGAACCAAGGGGTGAATACCAGCTTATTGTCGAATATATCGAACCTAAAGGAAAGGGCGAACTTCTTCTGGCCTTTGAACAGTTAAAATCAAAATTAGAAAAGGAAGGGCTTTTTGATACGGATCATAAGAAACCACTGCCATTCCTTCCTCAAAAAATCGGAATAATCACCTCATCAACAGGCGCTGCAATAAGGGATATCCTGACCATTTTAGGAAGAAGGTTTTCAAATCTGGAGATATTAATATATCCCGTTACCGTTCAGGGTAAAGATGCGCCCCCTGAAATTGTGGATGCATTAGAGTATTTAAATAATAATAGAAAGGATCTGGATGTAATAATATTAGGAAGGGGGGGAGGTTCTATGGAAGATTTATGGGCATTTAACGACGAAAAGGTGGCACGGACAATTTATAAAACCAAAATTCCTGTAATTTCAGCCGTGGGACATGAGATCGATTTTACAATTTCGGATTTTGTTGCGGACCTCAGGGCTCCCACACCTTCTGCTGCCGCAGAACTGGTTGTTAAAAATAAATTGGATCTTGTAAACAGCATAAACAACATAAAAAGCCGTTTAATAAACTCTTTGAGACAAATTTTACTAAAAGAGCATGAAAAGCTTGATTATCTGATTAAAGCCCTGGGAGATCCAAGAAAAAGAATTAATGAATATTCTATGAAAATAGATGATTTGCAAAACAGGATAACCTTATCTTCAGGCCATCTTATAAATCAAAAAAGGCAAATCCTTGAATTAAATAAAAGGGCTCTTTATATTAGAAATCCAAAAGAACAAATTTTTTTATTAAAGGAAAAAAATTTGCTCTTCAACAAAGACCTGATAAAACAGATAATGGCCATATTGCAGCAAAAGCAAAATAGCATAGATACTGTAATGGGAAAATTGAATATGCTCAATCCCAGCTCAATTTTACGCAGGGGTTACAGCATAACAAAAAGTTTAATAAAAGAAAAAGTAATAAAAGATTCCCGTGAAATTGAAAAAGGTGAAGAAGTAGAGGTAACATTATATAAGGGGAAGGCCTACTTAAAGGTGGAAAAACTTCATCATGATTCGATTGTCTGAAGTCAATGCCGTCTAACAAGTCTATTTTACTATGGATGCTTTTTTTTGTAACCCTTGCAATAGGATTGGCAATAGGATTGGGAGTAGTTGCAGGGGATATAGAAAAGTACTTTGGAGAAGGTGAACCAATTACATGGTTGTCTTTTCTTCAGCTTTTAGTTGTTTCAGGGTTATCCTGGAAGGTATTCAGGTCATACAATACCATATCCGATCTTCGTCCCTGGAGATCACCTCACATTCTCTGGCTAATTATTGCGATCGGTTTTCTTTTTCTTGCTTTTGATGAAGTTGCT
>JAXHUS010000361.1:0-3806 GCA_034189305.1 Thermodesulfobacteriota bacterium
GATTGTAGCAAAAAGACCGGTGGCAAAGGCACCCCAAATTCCACCGATTCCATGGACACCAAAGGCATCAAGGGAATCATCATATCCGAGCTTTACTTTGATTATTGTAACCATAATATAAGTAACTGCAAATGAAATGCCAGGTTTTGTTATATTGACCTGAAACAGCATTAAGCGGTATGTTAGGGACATTGACTTAATATTCTAGAATTTAAAAAACCTACTAAATAGTAGGATTATAGTCTTTAAACATACAATAGGGTAGGATAATGTGCATAAATTGCATTGGTAAAATTATCTATAAAATCAACCTAACCGTGAACGGTTACTGTTCAATAAATTTTTCAGTAAATCCATTGAGTCTGATACCTCCTCAATATTTTTTACTTATCTAAACGATAAGGCTGGATTTCACCAAAAAATGGGTAATCAATACAAAATTATAGTTATAATAAAAACTATAACCATCCTAACGAAAGTCTGGTTGTTGAAATCAGTCGATTAAAAATTAACTATCCATTATGTAAAAGTTATTTGACAAATAGTTCTACTATATTTAAAATAACAATTATGATTAAGCCAAGATTAATATTTAATAAAATTAAACAATATTTTGATTCTCCTGAGGCAATCATCGTTACAGGAATGAGGCGGACAGGAAAAACAACCCTCCTAAATTATATTTATGACCAGATTTCCTCAAAAAATAAATTTTTTTTAGATCTGGAAAACCCGTTAAACAGAAAATATTTTGAGGAGACTAATTATGAGAGAATAAAGACAGCATTTGATGTCCTGGGGATTGATTTTACAAAAAGACCTTTCATCTTTTTAGATGAGATCCAATTTGTAAAAAATCTGCCATCGGTTATTAAATATTTTATTGATCATTATAAAGTAAAGTTCTTCCTGACAGGCTCTGCAAGTTTCTATTTAAAAAATCTATTCACAGAATCCCTATCTGGAAGGAAGTACATTTTTGAGCTTTTTCCTTTAACCTTTTCCGAATTCCTTATATTTAAAGAAAGTTCTTTTAAAATACCGAAAAATACCAATAATATCACCCTACCAATCTTTGATACAATCTCCCCTTTATATGATGAATATATTTTATTTGGCGGATTTCCAGGGGTGGTTTTAAAGCCCGGTGTCCGGGAAAAGAAAAAGGCTTTGGAAGAAATTTTCTCCTCCTTTTTTCAACTGGAAATTCTCCAGTTGGGGGATTTTCGAAGAAATGAAGTAATTAGAGACTTAATGCTTCTTTTGATGCAGCGAATTGGCTCTAAATTGGATATTCAAAAAATTTCAAGGGAGTTAGGTATTTCCCGTCCCACACTAAGTGAATATATCTCTTTTTTGGAAGGTACATACTTTATAACGACGATAAAACCTTTTAGTAGAGGAAAAAACTCTGAAATCAGAAAGATGCCCAAGGTTTATGTATGTGATACCGGTCTTGCAAATCATCTTGCCAAACTGGATATGGGTCGCCTTTTTGAAAATAGTATTTTTCAAAGTCTCAGACCTAAGGGTGAACTTAACTTCTACCAGAAAAAAAGCGGCATAGAAATTGATTTTATTCTTAATAAAAAAAAGGCATATGAGGTAAAGCTGTCTCCCCATGAATCTCATTTTAAAAGGCTTAAAGTGACGGCTGAGGCATTAGACTTAGAGGAATTTCAAATTGTTTCAAAAAATTACAGTAAGGTAAAAAGCACAATATTTGGTTTTATGCTGTAGATAAACATGATCAACGGTTTTAAAAGGTTTTATGTGGCCGTATACAGGCTGCCGCCCAAACAAAAATTTTATTTATTAGATAATTTGGTTGTTTTTTTGTTCAGCTTTTCATAAAATTAGTTTTACAAAATAGAAGTAAGAAAATGTAGAATGAAATTAAATATAAACAGCCTGTAAAAAGGTGGTAGCTATGAAACCTAACTATTTAACAAAAATTGACGATGTAAAGAAATTGAATGATGAAGAACGCTCTGGATTGAAGAAAGTTACTGAAAAATATGCTTTTCGTGCCAATGAATATTATTTATCCCTTATTAACTGGAATGATCCTGAAGATCCAATACGCAGACTTATCATTCCCGATTTTCAGGAACTGGAAGAATGGGGACAACTTGATGCTTCTGATGAGAAAAGTTATACACTAATTCCAGGACTGCAGCATAAATATGATTCTACGGCTGTGTTTCTGATAAGTAATGTATGTGGTGGTATATGTCGTTATTGTTTTCGTAAACGAATTTTTATTGAAAAAAATACAGAGATTTTGAAGGACCCGGAGAATGCTCTAGAATACATAAAAGAACACAAGGAAATAAGCAATGTACTTTTAACGGGTGGTGATCCATTAATATTGTCCACCCCCAGGATAGAAAATATTATCAAGAAACTTATGGAGATTGAACATATAAAAATAGTCCGAATCGGAACAAAATTACTGTCATTTAATCCCCATCGTATACTTGATGATCCTTCTATCTTAAAAATGATTGAGAAGTACAGCAATAAGGAGAAGAAGATTTATGTGATAACCCATTTCAATCATTCGAATGAATTAACAGATATTGCCGTTAAGGCGGTCGCCCTGCTGCAAAAGTCCGGGGCGGTAATGGCGAATCAGACGCCTATTATTCGAGGAGTGAATGATAAACCGGAATACCTCGCCGCTTTATTTAATAAACTCTCCTACATTGGCTCTCCACCGTATTATGTTTTCCAATGCAGGCCTGCAGTTGGTAACAGAGCTTACGCGGTTCCTATAGAGGAGGGTTATGACATATTTGAAAAGGCAAAAACACTGGGATCCGGACTTGCAAAGCGTGCTAAATTTGTTATGTCCCATTCAACCGGTAAGATAGAAGTTGTTGGAAAAACCAGAGGAAGTATCTGCCTCAAGTACCATAGAGCGGCTGACAACAAGAAGAGCGGACATTTTATGGTATTTAAAAACAACCCTCAGGCATATTGGTTTGACGACTACAATGAAGTAATCCAGAATTATTCTCTTTATTAGACCACTATTGAATTTTCTTTGTCCTTTGTTAATGAATAATAAATACAGAATGCGATAATCATTTACTATACGAACTGGTAGCTGACAATATTAAACTGACATCGCTAAAGTCATTATTGACAGCTTAAATTATTATTGGTAGTTTTATTTTTATAAAATTCTAATAAATAGATACATTATGGATGAAAAGAATTTTGAAGAAGCATTTAAAAAACTGGAAGAAGTGGTAGGCAAGCTTGAAGGTGGTGACCTTTCCCTGGAGGATTCCCTTAAATTATTTGAGGAAGGTATAGATCTTTCACGTTTTTGTAGCAAAAAATTAGATGAGGCTGAAAAAAAGGTGGAGATACTTTTGAAGGATACTCATGGAGATATTCTTGCCAGACCCTTTATGCCAGGGTCGGAAGAACATAAAAGTTGACAATAACCAAATATTTAAAGGCCCGAAGAGAAATAATCAACCAGGCATTAGATCGATATCTGCCTTCTGAAAAAGAATTTTCCTCTCGTATCCATAAAGCCATTCGTTATATCTTAATGTCGGGAGGGAAAAGGATCCGGCCTATTTTAGCGCAAGCTGCCATTGAAGCATTGGGTGGAAATCCGGATAACTACCTTAAGCAGATCTGTTCCCTTGAACTCATTCACACGTATTCCTTGATTCATGATGACCTGCCAGCCATGGACAATGATGATTTTCGAAGAGGTCAACCCTCAGTTCATAAGGCATTTGATGAAGCCACAGCAATTCTGACGGGAGATGCACTGCTTACAA
>JAXHUS010000362.1:0-9366 GCA_034189305.1 Thermodesulfobacteriota bacterium
AGAGAATCTTTTGATGGTAACAGTTAATATAAGCATTTCCAGAATTTTCAAATTCCACAATAAAATAAATAGTTAAAAGGAAAGAGGGCTTATTATTGTCAAAGAGAATTTTTGACCATGACTTGTGGTTTAGCCTTAAAGAATGGGAAGAGAAAGCTTATTAAATAAAACACTTTTTGTTTACTCAACTATAAAGAATAAAGATAATAAGGGTTTCTATTGTGACTTTTGTAAAGAAACTTTACTCTATGGCTTCGGGGATATGAGAAAATTACCAAAGACATGTTGTTTTAACAGAGCATTCAGCCGGATGGGTACTTATGTATTTGAATATCTCTGTGATGCATGGTGTCATCTGTAGGCGATAAAAAAAGCCCAGAAGACACAGGAATTTCCGTAAATTTGACTTGACTTAGTTTATGTGTATCGAATATTTTTATATATTTACTAAATGAAGGTTTCTTTGATGGAAGTTTGAATAAACGTATTTATAAGTAGGAGGTTTGTATGGCAGTAAAACCAACGGAAAAAGAAGATGAATACATTGCGATAATGGAATTTCAAAGGAAGAAAAAGGCAGAGGAAGAAAGGCAGAAAAAACTTGCAGCAGAAGAAAGGAAAAAGTTGCAGGATCTTCACTATATGAGATGTCCTAAATGCGGGATGGAGTTAATCGAGATTGATTACAAGGGAATAAAGGTCGATAAATGTTCGGGATGCGAAGGCGTATGGCTGGATGCAGGAGAGCTTGAGGCTATATCACAACTCGAGAAGTCGGTGGTTGATAAATTTTTTTGGGTATTTAAAAAATAATAAGGCACCCTAAATACTATTTTATTGAAATTTTTTAAATTTGCTTTAATAGGACCTTTGAAAAGGGCTTAATTTCAGTCAAGTTCAAGGAAGGCGATAATTTTAACCATAGGAATACATAGCATATTTTGAGGATTGCAATTTGAGCCTGACACAGGAAAAATTTTTTACAAACTCTATATTCTAAATTCTGTGTTTTCAGATAGTGTTAAATAGTTAAAGGGTAAAGGGCTTAAAAAATTAATTTTTTTATCTTTCTTTAAGAAAAAGGGAAGGGGACGTTCACACTCCCATGAATTAAACATAAAAAACATAAGGCGCATAAATAAGCCCCTGCCCTTTAATTATCTTATTCAGTTTTTAGTTTAGCAGCATTATAATCTCTATTGGAGCGTTTCATAATTAATATGTCATATCTCCCGACGGGAGATATATTGATAACCCATTGTAATATATAAGATTTCACTATGCGCTCGAAATGACATGATTGTAATGTTATTTAAGAAACGCTCTGTCAGTTGTTAAAAGATGGTGAATTTTACAGGGGGCCCAACTGACAACCGATCCCCCGACCATTTGAATTAAGTTATGGAAATACCCTTATTAAAAGATATTGTTATCATATTCGGCCTGGCCGTTGCCGTTATTTTTGTTTGCCATCGCATTAAGATACCGGCGATAGTTGGGTTCCTTATAACAGGGCTATTAGCAGGCCCCCATGGGTTAAAACTGGTAAGGGCGGTACATGAGGTTGAGATTTTAGCTGAAATTGGCGTTATTCTGTTACTATTTACCATAGGTATTGAGTTCTCCCTGAAGAACCTGCTGAAAATCAAAAAATCCGTTCTAATAGGCGGATCTCTGCAGGTTTTACTCACAATTGTATCTGTATTTGTCATAGCCGTATATATGGGGCAGACTTTTAATAAATCGGTTTTTATAGGGTTTCTTATATCTTTAAGCAGTACTGCCATAGTACTTAAGATTTTCCAGGAAAGGGCCGAAATTGACAGTCCTCAAGGTCAAACATCCCTTGCTGTTTTAATTTTTCAGGACCTTATTATTGTACCAATGATGTTACTAATACCTTTACTGTCCGGCGCTGAACAGAATTTAGGCAAAGCTCTTTTTACCCTTGTAACAAAGGGAATAGGTATAATCATACTGGTAATTGTGAGTGCAGAGTGGATTATACCCAGATTATTGTATCAAATCACCAGAACCCGCAGTCGGGAACTTTTTTTGTTAAGTGTTGTCGGAATATGTCTTGCAGTGGCATGGCTAACCTATAGAGCCGGCCTTTCCCTTGGCCTTGGTGCCTTTCTGGCGGGCTTAATAATATCTGAGTCAGAATACAGTCATCAAACCCTGGGGAACATTCTTCCCTTCAGGGATGTATTTACCAGTTTCTTTTTCGTCTCTATCGGCATGTTGCTGAATGTGGGATTTTTTATCCAACATATAACTTTTATTTCAATGATTACTTTATCTGTTTTATCTTTAAAGGCCATTATTGTCGCTTTTGTTGTACTTTTATTGGGGTTTCCCCTCCGCACTTCTATTTTGGTCGGGCTTGCCCTCTGTCAAATCGGTGAATTTTCTTTTATCCTTTCCAGAACGGGCATGGAATTCGGCTTGCTTAATGAAAATATTTATCAGATGTTTCTGGCTGTTTCCGTGCTCACCATGATGTTAACTCCATTTATCATACACCTATCGCCGTATATAGTTGGCATAGGCTTAAGATTACCATTGCCCGAACGGTTAAAGTCGGGCATGCAAAAAATCACCGATCCGGACGGGATTCATAAAAAAGACCATCTTATCATTATTGGGTTTGGAATAAATGGGAGAAATGTGGCAAGGGCTGCCAGGGTAGGCCGCATTCCCTATGTAATTATTGAAATAAATCCTGAGACCGTGAAAAAAGAGAAAGAGAAAAGGAAAGAATCGATTTTTTATGGAGATGCGACCCATGAGGCAGTACTTCAGCATGCAGACATTAAAAATGCCAGGATTGTGGTAGTGGCAATTAATGACCCATCAGCAACCAGGAGAATTATAGAAATTGTCAGACAACTTAATCCAAATATCTATATTATAGTAAGGACACGGTATCTTAAAGAGATGAAACCTTTATATGATTTGGGAGCCAATGAGGTTATTCCAGAAGAATTTGAGACCTCTGTTGAGATATTCACCAGGGTCTTGAATAAATATCTTATACCAAAAGCTGAGATTGAGAAATTTGCCAATGAGATTCGATTGGATAACTATCAGATATTTCGAGGCTTTTCTATTGACCCCACCTATTTTTGCGATTTAAAATTTCATATTCCGGATATAGAAATTATCACCTTTCGGGTTGAAGAGGGGTCTCCAGTGGAGGGAAAGACTTTAGCCAACATCGAGCTGAGAAAAAAATACGGCGTTACCTTATTGGCCATAAGACGCAATTACCGAACAGTTCCCAATCCCCATGGGGATATGGAAATATGTCCCGACGATGTATTAATTTTGATGGCATCGCCTGAAAGGATTGCAGGGATTGCAGATTTATTCTTAACCTTAAAATAGATTTTTTATTAATATTAAGTGCCGGACATCTTTGGATACGTATTTTACCGGGAAGGATATTATCCCAAAAATTGCAGTGCAGTAGCAATTTTTGGTAAATGCAAAATTTTAAAATAGCAAAAATTAAATCTTCCCATTTTCCTCTTGTCTTTTATGTTTTGTACTGCCTAAAAAATTCAAACGTATTTTTTGGGATTATAACAGGGGATACCCATGTCTTACTTTTGGGTAAATCCGGTGAGGGCTTGAATACCTTGATTTAAAAATATAATCCGGCGATGTGGACTGAGCGGAACAATTCCAAGGGGAATTTCGTCAAGAATGTACTCCAAGGCAATGGGTTGAACAAATAGATTTTTAATTGCCGGTAAAGGGGACTGCTTAAGATGTTTACCTAAAATGTAAATTCATCATATTTATAATGAAGCACATTATCTTTATAGAAGTCAATTATAAGTTTTTTTTCAACAGGCTTGTAAAAAAGCCCCCTAAGCCCCTTTTTAACAACTATATAATTGTAATTCCAGCTTTCTTTATGGCCGCCTTTTTTATCTTTCTGTAATGGGACACCAAACATATCCATTATATCCTCTTTTGTGCTCCTTCCTGGTTCAATGTTTAATATCAGCCCGGGATCAAAATGATTTCCATATTTGACAACATAATCCCTTGTTCCTGAACATGAAATTATAAAAATAAGTAAGAATTTTATAAATATTATTCTTTTTATAAACATTTTATTTGTTGACTTTGCTAAGTAATGAAATTATACTCACAAAAATGGGCGGTTAGCTCAGCGGGTAGAGCGCCGTCTTCACACGGCGGAGGTCGCCAGTTCAAGCCTGGCACCGCCCATTTCTATGAAAAACTTGTAAACATTTTTGTCTTTCCCATCTGTTAACGTTACTGCCTTCCTTAAAACAGTCTGTAATATTAATGTCACTGGAGTTCCCTGACTTTAAGAGAACCCTTTATTTGTGAATGAAAATTGGCTTTAAGCATACACAAAAAATTTTGAGAAAGCTCCATAAATGTCACTATGAGTAGAAAATTACATTATTATATTTAAGTCTGAAGATACATTTGATTTATAGATCTGATTTAATAATTTATCTTGTCAGTTTTTCAATAATTGACCTATGTTTGGGATATAGTTTGATTAGCTTTGCTCTGTTTCCCATTTCAAAGTCTTTAAAATCAAAGCCTGGAGATACCGTGCATCCTACAAGGGAATATGACGTGTGGTCCTTCAATGTAGCCCCGAACCAGAATCCAGACTTTAATAGTGCCTGGAATACCTCACCATTATCAAAGTTATTACCAAGTTGTATCCGGAAATATTTTCCCTTTTGATCAATGGAATGTATGATTAATGTGCCTCCTGTATAAAAATGCCATAATTCATCAGATTTTATACAGTGAAGCGCGGAAAAATCTTTCCCCCTTAATAAAAAGTATATGGAACTTGAAATAGAGCGGGCATCGGCAAATCGTTCTGGAAGGGCATTTGCCCTTATTGTTTCGTCTGATCTGTACGTTTCCCTGTAGAATCCGCCCTCAGGATGTTTCTTAAGACCAAGTTTTTCGATCCAAAATGAAGCGTCTTTAATGGTATTTATGGCTGCCATTGTGACAATCGCAACTGATAACTTTAAATTTAATGAATATAAATTTGCTCTGCAAAATAAAATTCTTTATTTATATTGGGTTATAAATTTTATCATTTAATGATATTGATATATGGATATTTGCTATATTTTCTGGATAGGAGCGTTTATATCTTTTTCCTTGGTTTCGGAATAACAAATTATATCAAAGGGTTATGGCAAAGATAAAGCTTTATAATCATTCAAATTTTATTTTTTTAAATTTTCGTTTTCCAACCTTTATTAAATATTCTTTATCAATAGAAAATTCCTTTTTTGGATCGGTTACTTTCTCATTGTTTACTGTAACAGCACCTGCCTTCATTAACTTCATACCTTCTGTGTTACTTGCAGTAAAACCAATCTCTTTAAGTATTTCAGGAACCCTCCATATAGACATTGCTGGGCCTTGCAAAGTCATTGAAGCTGTTGAATATATATTTGTAAGTTTTTCTGGAATTGTAGCTGTTGCAATTTCCCTGGGCATCTCCCTTAATTTATGCACCCTTTCAAACTCTTCTTCAACTTTTAGAGCGAGATTTTTATCATAGAACCGTTCCACTATTTTTCTTGCCAGCTTTTTTTTGGCTTCTTTTGGATGGAGGGAACCCCCTTCAATCTTTTTTTTCATATCGTCCATCCGGGATGAGGAAATATAAATTAGAAGAGAGTAATAACGAAACATCAGGTCATCCGAAATTGACATTATTTTTCCGTAAATTTCGGAAGGGTTTTCATCTATTCCGATATAGTTGTTAAGGGATTTGCTCATTTTTTGTTTTCCATCAGTACCCTCTAGAAGCGGTAATGTAATTATTACCTGGGATGGTTGATCAAATTCCTGTTGAAGATGTCTGCCCATAATAAGATTAAATTTTTGATCGGTCCCACCGATTTCAACATCGGCCCGAATTATTACAGAATCGTATCCCTGAATAAGAGGGTACAGGAATTCATGTATATATATAGGATGGTGATTTGAAAAACGCATGCTAAAGTCATTTCGTTCCAGCATTCTGGAAACGGTGTATTTTCCACTTAAATTAATAATATCTTCTCCGGTCATTTTCCCAAGCCACTGGCTATTAAAAACCACTTTAATTTTTTGCGGATCAAGAATTTTAAAAATTTGTTTTTTATAAGTTTCTGCATTCCGAGCAATTTCTTGTCTTGTTAAGGGTTTTCTGGTCTCAGAGCGACCGGAAGGATCCCCGATAGCGCCGGTAAAGTCGCCCACAATGAAATAAATGTTATGCCCCAAATCCTGGAATTGTTTTAGTTTATTAATTAAAACAGTATGACCTAAATGTAAATCAGGGGCTGTCGGATCAAAGCCGGCCTTTATTGTAAGGGGTTTGTTCAGGGTATAGGAATTTTTAAGTTTTTTTAAAAGTTCCTCCTCTGATATTATCTCCACAACACCATGTTTTATTATTTCTAATTGGCTATCTATATCTTGAAACAAATTTTACCGTTCCTTTAATTTCACTGTAATTCGATATATATCAACACACTTGCCGTTTTCAGAATCAATATCTATAACGGCTCCCTGAAAACGAATATCATTTTTTGCCACTTCAAATTTTTGGGGAATCTGGGTTAAAAACTTTTTGATCGCTTTATCCTTTTTAATGCCGATAACAGAATCAAAGGAGCCTGTCATTCCAACATCTGTAATATAACCGGTTCCTTTAGGGAATATCCTTTCGTCAGATGTCTGTACATGGGTATGAGTGCCGACAACAGCGCTAACCTTTCCGTCCAGGAACCATCCCATAGCCATTTTTTCGGACGTAGCCTCTGCATGAAAATCAACAATAATATTTTTTGTTTCCTTTTCTATAAGGGAAATTTTTTCTTGAACCACTCTAAAGGGACATTCTAGTGGCTCCATAAAAACTCTACCGGATATGTTTATCACCCCTACCTTCTCTCCTATAATGCTATTATAAACAATGCTTCCGCCTCCTGGAACATTATCCGGATAATTGGCTGGCCGCAAAACTTTATTTTCCTCGCATATGAAGCCTTCCGTTTCCTTTTTGTTCCAGACATGATTCCCGGTAGTAATTATATCTATGCCACTATCAAATAACTCATGAGAAATAACCCGGGTTATACCAAAACCGCCCGCTGCATTTTCTCCATTTGCAATGACGATATCAATATTATTTTTATCAATAATATTAGGTAAAAGATATTTAATCGCCCTTCTTCCGCTCTTTCCAATAATGTCTCCGATAAAAAGAATTTTCAAAATAATTTATTTATACTTTTATGGGTTTGAAAAATGTAATTTATTTTGCAAACTCAACTGCCCTTGTTTCTCTAATCACGGTAACTTTTACCTGGCCCGGATAACTTAAGGTGTTTTCAATCTTTTTTGCAACATCTCTTGAGAGTATTACAGCCTCCTCATCGGAAACTTCTTTGCTTTCAACTATTATTCGTATCTCACGGCCAGCCTGTACAGCATAAGACTTATTCACTCCTGAAAAGGAATTTGCTATCTCTTCTAAGTCCTCCAGATGTTTGATATAGGTTTCAAGCATCTCTCTCCTGGCCCCGGGTCGAGCCGCGGACAAAGCGTCGGCGGCTTGAATAAGAATTGCGAGAATAGTTTCCGGCTTTTCTTCATCATGATGGGCCTTAATAGCATGAATAATTTCCGGATCTTCATTATATTTTCTGGCAAGATCAGCTCCAAGAATAGCGTGAGAGCCTTCCACCTCATGATCTACAGCCTTGCCGATATCATGAAGGAGCCCGGCCCTTTTTGCCTGTTTACTATTTATATTTATTTCCGAGGCTAAGACTTCAACTATAAAAGCAACTTCCAGGGAATGTCTTAAGACATTTTGATCAAAGCTTGTGCGATACTTCAATTTACCGATTAATTTTACAAGCTCCGGATGGATTTGATGAACACCAATATCAAAGGTTGCCTGTTCTCCTATTTCCTTGATATGTTTTTCAATCTCCTCCTTTGATCTGTCTACTATTTCTTCAATTCTTGCAGGATGGATTCTTCCGTCATTTATTAGTTTTTCCAGGGAAATTCTTGCTATTTCCCTTCTTATAGGATCAAATGCAGATAAAAGAACGGCTTCCGGGGTATCATCGATTATCAGATCGACACCGGTTGCAGCCTCAATAGCTCTAATATTTCTGCCTTCCCTACCAATTATCCGTCCTTTCATTTCATCATTGGGTAAATTAACCAGAGAAACTGTTTTATCTGCAACATAATCAGCAGAATACCTCTGAATCGCCAGAGCAATAATATTTTTTGATACTTTATCCGAATTTAATTTGCTCTCATCCTCAATTCTTTTAATAATTTTTGCACAGTCATGCTTTGCTTCTTCTTCCATAGCCTGCATAAGCTGTTTTTTTGCTTCTTCAGAAGTAATTCCAGCTATTCTCTCCAGTTTAAACCTTCCTTCCTCAATAAGAGCATCATATTTTTTACCCTTTTCTTCTAATTCCTTTTTTAGATTGTTTAAAAGTTTCTCTCTTTTTGTAATACTGTTTTCTTTATAATCAAGCAAATTTATCTTTTTATCCAGATTTTCTTCCTTTTGGATAAGCCTTTTTTCCAAATTATAGAGTTCCGTCCTCCTTTCTTTGGTTTCTTTATCAAATTCGGATCTGGAACGATAAAGCTCGTCTTTTTGTTGAATTTTTGCTTCCTTTATTATGCTTTTTGCCTCCTTCTTAGCTTCGTCTAATATTTTTTTTGCCTTTGTTTTTGAATGTGAAATTCGCTTTTCAATAATTTTCATACGGACGAAAAAACCAATTCCGCACCCTATTACTAAAGATACTATAAATATAATTAAAATTATCACTTCCAATGTTCCAGCCTCCCTTCTTTTTTAATCGGGTAGGGTATAAATATCCAAAAAATTATGGATATTTATAATAGAGACCTATTGTAAAAGCCTTGAGATAAAAGAAAAACGGAAAGAAATGGATAGGTGTGTGTTACATTAAAATATGTACTTGATTTTGAGTTTTTATATTTTTTTGTATTAATACAATATCTTCCAGTATCTTTGTATTTTATACACAGCACTTACTAAAGCTATAAATTATTATATTTTTTAGATTCTCTAGGATCTTCAAAATGTATCAACAGTACAATTTGAGTTTATGTTTTAAATATATCTTTCCTTCCATTCACTTTTTTCTCGAAAAACCTATTCCTCTATTTATCTATTTATAATTAGATCATATATAAGCTACCCTTTTAATTCTATTCACAATAGGTCTTTATTGTTAAATAATTTAATAGATAAAAACCTATTGTGAATAGAATTAAAAGGGT
>JAXHUS010000363.1:0-5376 GCA_034189305.1 Thermodesulfobacteriota bacterium
CACAGAGATATGGGACATCGACGAGATCAGAATTAGACTGCCGTAATTTGGGCAAAATCAAAGCAACAATACTTGACGTTATGACGTTATGATGTTTTTAACCAAGTATAAAGGAGTTTTGTTTGTGTGGTAGAGGTTTGATGGAGGAGGGGTAGATGGTTGGGCCCCGCTAACTTATTGAAATAATGTGATATATGACAGAAAAAGGAATGTATTTTAGGCCAATATGGATCTTTTTAGGTATAAAAGGGATATATACAAAATCAATACAATGGCGAGAGCTAAACGAAACTATATACCAGGTCAAAGCAGTTAGCTCTTTTTGACCCCTATAATTCTATGGGGAAAGTCCAGTCACAAAACGGTTGACATGCTGGTATCAGGATGATACTATTTCTATTATGCCACTGAAGATAAAACAACTTATCAAAGAACTCGAAAGGGCAGGCTTTATTAATAGGGGTGGTAAAGGCAGTCACCGCAATTTTGTTCATCCAAAAGTGGCAAAACCTGTAACAATTTCCGGAAATGTTGTAGATGACGCCTTGCACTATCAAGAAAGGGCTGTCAAAAAAGCAATTGAGGAGTCGAAAAAATGAAAGATTCTGATCGTTATTTAAAAATTGTTGAATGGTCTGAAGAGGATCAATGTTATGTGGGCACTTGTCCGGGTCTTTTCTATGGTGGTTGCCATGGAGATAATGAAACCGATGTTTATAAAGAACTGTGTGAAATTGTTGAAGAAAATATTGTTTTATATAAAGAAAACGGCAAATCTCTTCCCCCTGCAACCGCTGGAAAGGAATATTCTGGTAAATTTCTACTAAGACCCGGAAAGGAATTACACAAAGCCCTTGCTATACGAGCTCTACAGGCAGATGAAAGCCTGAACAATTTCTGCCTGAACTCATTGAAAAAAGTGATTTTTTGCTCTAATCGTTCAAAGGGGCTAACAGATAACTAAAAGTCAAGTATCCGATTGACTTTTAGTTGAAGATGGGAATGAAAACAAATTGGGGTTTAATCTACAAAATACAGTTGACAAAAGGGGTGGAAGAACTCTGAGATAGGGGAATGTTTTGGGATAAGTCCTCTATCAGTAACAAATATACTTACCAAGATAGAAAATAGACTTGCAGAATCAAATGAATTAAGAAAGGAAATAGATGAAATTAAGTGTAAAAAGTATAAGTCTGATCATGAATCTTTTCTGAATCTTTTACTAGGTAAGCCCAGGGTCAACTTACAATGGATGCATTACTGTCTGGTTCATAATATTGAAAAGATCGTCAACTTTGGGAAGAGCTATGCTGTGGCGATAGTATAAAGATAGAACGGGAGAGGAATATACCCGGCTAATTTTTCGACAGCCTCGTTGGGCTGCCAAAGTAAGGAGTTGAAGAAATGAAGAAAGCGACTTTTCGAGAAAACGTTATCATCATTACAGGTGCATCCTTTGGAATAGGCCGGCAATTAGCAGTGCAGCTTGCTGACTATGGAGCATGGCTTGCCCTATCAGCCCGTAATGCTGAGAAATTAGAAGAAGTTTCAAAGCAATGTAGTAAGCGGGGAGGCAGGGTTATTGTAATACCTATGGATGTTGCCGATCAATCACAATGTCAGAACCTGATTGAACGCACTGTTGGAGTGTACGGACGGATTGATACTTTGATCAATAATGCGGGGATCGGCCTGGAGTCAAGATTTGATGAGTTACAAGATCTGGCCTTATTTGAGAAAATTATCCGCGTAAATTTTTTCGGCAGTGTATATTGTACTCATTATGTATTACCATATCTGAAGAAAACCCATGGGAGGTTGGTAGGTATTTCTAGCCTCCGCGGGAAATTTCCATCAGCAACAGCAAATGGTTATGGAGCTAGCAAGCATGCAATGGCTGGTTTCTTCGATTCCCTCCGGATTGAATTGTCCGATAGTGGGATTAGCGTGACGATGATTTACCCAGGATGGGTAAGCACAGGTATTAGCAGCCGTTTACTAAGGAGAGATGGCAATCTAACGGGTAAAATATCAGTACACGAAAAAGATGCAATGCCGGTGGATACCTGTGCACGAACGATTATTCAAGCTGTCGCAAAGCGCAAGCGTGAAGTCGTAATGACATTTAAGGGCAAGTTTGGATTATGGTTAAGGCTAATAGCTCCGGGAGTTGTTGATCAAATAACCCGCAAGAGTACGCAGTAATGATACAAAATTTGTTTTGGGAGTAGGCTGTCCAACCCCACATGCAGGTAGAATCGGCTGTTCGTGGCGATTTAAAGCAATTTGGTTATGATCAAAAGATGTTTCAGGACTGCACCGCCTTGTGCCTGATGTAATCGTTATGTTTTTGAGATATTGAAATGAAATTTGAATTTGAACCATATTAAGAGGAAGTTAGCGAGAATGATATATTTCGGTTGTGCATTTAATTCGGCCTTTTTTACAATGGGAAGTGAGAGCCATTCATTTTTAACACCATTTATAATGTTGTTAAAAGCACCTGGCCAGAGAAGTTTTTTAAGTTCCGGAAGATATTTTTTAAAGTTTCCTTTACTGATAAATACACCGGGCTCAACCTTAAAACTTTCTGCAAACCCATAATTATAATAATTAAAAATACAGATAAAAATGGAAATTGAGATAAATCGTTTTTTTTAACATTTCCCCCTCCTTTTATTTAGCCTTTTTCAATACCCGGCTTTTTTCCTAAATATATTAAATACATGAACTGCGGTCACAACCGGGAATGAAAAAAGAACATAGAAGCCATAATACAGGGCAGAATCGGAGCTATTTATTTTACAAACTCCTATATTCTGACTCCTCTATTTTATAAAAAAGCTATTTATATCATAATAATATATCAAAAATGGAGCCGTATATAAAAAATTTTTTCGATTGATATTGAATTATCCTGATTACAGGTTATACAGAATATTGTGGAGAATATTCAGATCAAATAATCAGAGGGATTAATTTGCCGGGGGCTGGATTAGATCATTTCGGATTCAGGACTTCTATATTCGGATTTTTACAATAGTTGATCTTCATATCTACGCCATATGTTTAATTGCCAGAATCATTAGTAGAACTTTTTAAAACGTTGAACTATCAAAATCCGGGATAAAAAGTTTCTATTTTAGAATTGTTATTTTTTATTGGAAGATGTAAGTTATATGTAACAGTTCATAGGGGTCAGTCGGCAGTTAAACTTTTTCTAAGACCCTGACAACCGATTACCTTGAACTGTTAAAGTTATTTTAATAAACAGCAGAACAAATAGCCAATTTAGTTAAGTCATTATAACGACTTAAATTAAGTTACCTGTCTAATTGGAATGCATGAAAATAATAAATGTCAGATAAAAATAATCTGAAAGTTTTTGTTCAAACTTTCGGATGTCAGATGAATGAAAACGACTCGGATAAAATTCTTTATATTATGGAAAAGGAGGGATTTTCTCCGACAAATGATGAAACCCGGGCGGATTTAATCATTATTAATACGTGTAGTGTCCGCAAAAAACCGGAACATAAAGCTTATAGTTCCATAGGAAGATTTAAACGTTTAAAGGAAATGAATCCGGAACTTATAATCGGGGCGGGAGGTTGTTTAGCCCAGCAGGAGGGGAGAAAGTTTTTACTTAAAATTCCTTATGTAGACTTTGTTTTTGGAACCCATAATATTCATAAACTGCCGGAATTAATTAAAGCTTCCAAGGAAAAAGAACGAAAAGTAGAGACAGAATTTTATAAAGAAATCCGTTCTTTAGATATTCCAGGTTATACGGAGAAAAGAAGGGTAACCAATTTTGTAACCATTATGCAGGGATGTAATAATTATTGTTCATATTGTATAGTTCCCTATGTTAGGGGGAGGGAGGAAAGCCGATCAAGCCGGTCTATAATAAATGAAATAACAGGGCTGGCAGAAAAGGGAGTAAAGGAGGTAACCTTACTGGGGCAGAATGTAAATTCTTATGGGCTAAATAGAGAGGGGGAGCTTACCTTTCCGGAATTGCTTAAAAAGATATCTTTGATTGAGGAATTAAAACGCATAAGATTTACCACTTCCCATCCAAAAGATATGAAAGATGAACTTATTTTATGTTTTAAAGAAATGGAAAAGCTTGCAGAACATATACATTTGCCTATTCAGTCGGGTTCCGATAACATTTTGCTGAAAATGGGTCGGGGATATACAAAAACAGATTATTTTAAAAAAGTGGAGTTGCTGAGACGAGCCAGACCTGGTATTGCAATAACAACAGATTTTATTGTGGGATTTCCAGGAGAGACGGACAAAGACTTTATGGAAACCTTGGATTTAGTAAAAAAGGTTGAGTTTGATGAGTTCTTTTCATTTAAATATTCCGATCGGCCGGGAACCAGAGCATCTTTTATGGAAGATAAGATTCCTGAACATGTAAAGAGTGAAAGGCTTAAAATTTTGCAGGATTTACAAAAAAATATTACTATGAAAAAAAATCGGGCATTTTTCGGAAAAGTTGTCGAAGTCCTTACCGAAGGTAAAAGCAAAAAAAACGAGAAGCAATTAACGGGAAGAACAGGGTTAAATAAGATAGTGAATTTTTATGGGGAAGAAAGCTTGACAGGTAAACTGGTAAAAGTTAAGATTGAAAAAGTATATTCTCATTCCTTAAAGGGAAAAATATTTTCAGAAAATTAAAAAGGAGAATATTATGTTTCAAGAAATGAAAGTAGCAGGATTGGCTATGGATCCATTAACCAATACACCAATTATAATACTTAAAGACCTGGATGAAAAAAAAACGTTACCAATCTGGATTGGAATACTTGAAGCAAGTTCTATTGCTACTCAACTTGAAAAAATTCAGCTTCCCCGTCCCATGACCCATGATCTTATGAAAAACATTTTTGGCCATTTAAGCATTCGCATTATAAAAATTGAAGTTACAGAACTGAAAGATAATACATTTTATGCCTTGATTCACTTAAAAAATGGCGAGAAAACGTACAAAATTGATTCAAGACCAAGTGATGCAATTGCCATTGCTTTAAGGACGGATGCCCCTATTTATGTAAACCAGGAGGTTATAGAAAAATCCCGTCAAATTACACTGGACAAAGAAGAGCCGAAAAGTCAAGAAAAAAAGAGTAAAGAAGAACCAAAGTGGGATGAAATTTTGGACAAGCTTGTTCCGGATGACTTTGGTAAGACCAGTTAGAAATGATTGATTTACATACACATACAATCTTGAGTGACGGTGAACTTCTTCCTGCAGAACTGGCAGCCAGGGCTGAGAATATAGGATATGAGGCAATAGCCTTTACGGACCATGTTGATCCGTCCAATTTAGATATGGTTCTTCCCCAGATAATAAGAGTATGC
>JAXHUS010000364.1:0-2989 GCA_034189305.1 Thermodesulfobacteriota bacterium
ATGATATAACGGGACGCAAGGCTATAGACCCTAAGATTTTGATAAAAATAATTCTGTTTGGATATTCAAGGGGGCTGATTTCATCCCGATCATTGGAGCGAGCCTGCAAGGAGAATATTACCTTCATGGCCCTTTCCTGTGATCAAAAGCCGGATCACAGCACAATTGCAGCCTTTGTTCAAAATATTTGCGCAAGCCCAAAACCATATCTCGACAGGTACATGTGTTTTATGGGAAACGACCGGGCAGTATTACTGATGAAATGAAGCAGAAGGTCGATACACCGGAAGGACGTCGTACATATAGCAAACGTCTTGGGATTGTAGAACCCGTATTTGGTAATATCAGAACCTGCAAGAGAATGGACAGATTCACCTTACGAGGTCGCATCAAGGTCAACATACAATGGATGCTTTACTGTCTGGTTCATAATATTGAAAAGATCATCAACTTTGGGAATAGCTATGCTGTGGCTACAGTATAATAAGGAGCAGAATAGATGAGCTATCCATATAAATACAGGTTGCTGTACTATGGGCCTTTATTTTTCTGTTTTTTACCGGCTATTATCTGTTCTTTATGAAAATTAGAATTTATTTTTTTACAAATCACTTTGCACATATAAGAATAATCTCGTAAAATGGTTTTTCGACAGTCTCGTTATTCTTTGATATTTTTTAGTTTTGCATTTTTCGGGATAATGTGATCTTTTAGATGAGAACCTGGTTTGAATCTGAATTTACAGCTTTTAGGTAATGATTCTTACATTTATATTAACTGTTTAATATATGTTATCCTGCAAACTATACAACAACAGGACAAATTATTTAAATGATTATAAAATATCTCGAAATTGATGCTAACAGAACATTTCATCAAGGTAACGTCTATGGTGTATCGGTTGCGTTGTTCTTCAAAAACAGCAGGCTTAAGCCGGCTGTTTACTAAACCTGAGTACCGAAACGAGTTGCGCAACCCTAACCCTTTGACGAATATTTATAAGCCGGCAAATGAAAATTCCTATACCATGTACTTATATAGTGGGATAGTTTAATTTGAAAAAGGTGTCTATAGTTTTAATCCTGATATTTATTACCTGTTGTACCACTCCCTTAAATATAGTTATGGAAAAAGGTGTTACAGGAGATGATTTATATAAACAGATAATTAAGGATCTTCATCTTTTTCATATCAAGGTAAAAAAAAATAAGGTTTATGCAGGTGCAACCTGGGAAATTGTAAATGAATTTGTAAAAGACAGTTTATATTACACACCCAATCCCCCGGAAAAATATAGTGAAAAACCGGAGGTATTTTTAAGTAAAGGCAGGGGGGATTGTTATACGTTTGCCCGAATCTACTGGAAATTACTAAAATATATGGGGCATAAGTCACAATTAATTTATATTCATTTCTATAAAAATGAACGATTTGCCCATATGATCTGTGTATTTAAAAATAGAAAAAAACTTTATAACTACTTCGATATCGGAGACATTCGTATTTTAAATGCAAAAAGTTTAAAAGAGGTTGTATTCGATCTGGAAAAAAGACTTGGTATTAAGGTTGATTATTATGCCGGGGTTGAACTTAATTCTGCTTATGAATATGGCTTCAGGCTCACATGGAAAAAAGATTATGATTCCTCACCAGGTTATTATTTTATCGAATAAGAGATTCTGAGAAGGGGAATACTTGCCCCTTCCCCGCTTTAAAGGCGGGGTTTCCCTACCTTCTTCCCTCACCTCGATGGGTACCCCACTATTTCCAGCCAATTTTTGTTCCCAAATAAAGGGTTCGCTCAAGGTAACTCCAGAAAATAAAACTTGAAAAATTGTTGTTAATTTGGTTAGTTATTTGTCTATATTAAGTAAATTATAATGATTTTCTAATAAAAAGAAACAGCATAAGGATTTTTGGGTAAATATAAATACTAAAAGGTAATTTTCAATGAAATTATTAAATAATCTGTTCTCCAGGAGAAAAAGGATTGTAGTAATTGGTTTGGATGGCGTCCCCTTTAGTTTTGTTAATAAGTTGGTTAAAAATGGAGAATTGACTAATTTTAATAAACTGATAAATGAAGGTGATATAAAAAGGATGAATTCAGTATATCCAGCTGTTTCCTCTGTGGCATGGTCATCTTTTATGACAGGGAAAAATCCTGGTGGTCATAATATCTATGGATTCATTGACCGGCCGGAAGGCTCCCATGAATTATATATACCCAACGGAAACTATTTAAAAAGTAAAACTATCTTTGAAATTGTAGGTGAAGATAAAAAAAGAGTCCTTTCAATGAATGTCCCTGTCACTTATCCCCCACGAACTATAAATGGCACTTTAATCGCGGGTTTTCTATCCCCCTCAATAGATAAGGCTACCTACCCGGAAAGGGTTTCGGTTTTATTAAAAAAAATGGGTTATAGAATTGACGCTGATCCATGGAAAGGAAGGGAAAAAGATAAAAGCGCATTTTTAGAAGATATTTTTATCACATTTAAAAAAAGGGTAGAAGCCTTTTTTTATTTGTGGGAAAATGATGATTGGGATTATCTCCATCTACATATAATGGAGACAGACAGAATAAATCATTTTTTATGGGAACACTGGGAAAGAAACCTGAAATATGCACAAGAATTTTTAAAATTCTACAAAGAGATTGATAACTTTTTGGGAGAGGTAAGACAAAGGATATCAGAAGATACTGAATTTATAGTTTTATCTGATCATGGCTTCTGTGAAGTTGAAAAGGAGATTTATTTAAACTATTCTCTTATTGAGAAGGGATGGCTTGTATTAAAAAATGATAATTCAAAATCCTTAAAAGATATCCATAAAGAGTCAAAGGCATATAGTCTGATCCCGGGAAGGATTTATATTAATCTTAAGGGACGGGAGCTAGAAGGGAACGTAAAGATGGGTAAAGAATATGAAGATATCAGAGAGGGGATTATAGAAGACCTCAATAATTTAAAAGAACCGGAAA
>JAXHUS010000365.1:0-11420 GCA_034189305.1 Thermodesulfobacteriota bacterium
AGAACAAAAGACGGGGGGGGGAATTGGACTGGTGTGCATAATGGATTGGGGAATTGGTGCCGTGCCCTAAAAATTCACCCGAAAAACCCTCTTATAGTCTATGCCGGAGCTGCAAGTTATTTATTGAAAAGCACGGACGGCGGAGAAAACTGGAGTGAACTTCAAACACCAATAGAAGAAATTATATCCCTTGACGTAGATCCTGATAATTCAAATATAATTTATGCCGGGGGGTTAAGAACAGGGGTATATAAAAGTATTGACGGGGGAGTGACCTGGACAGAGATAAACAGCGGCGTAAAATCAAACCATGTTTATGACAGTGATGTCATTTATTCAAATGAAAGATTTATTATTGCAGGTGCAATGGGTGGTATTTATACAAAAACCTCTGATGAAGATTGGGAGCATAGTGGTCAGAGTTATTTTAGTTCTGTTAAGATCGACAAACAGAATCCCAATTTACTTTATGCAGGAACTGATTATTACCTGTGGAAGAGCACAGATTATGGCAAAAATTGGACACAGACTGAAATCCCAAGCTCATATAGTACTGCCTACCAAGTGAGATCTATTGATATTGACCCTGTATATCCTCAGAATTTGTATGCAGGTTTAAGTTATTACGGCGGCACCTGGGGAGAAATATACAAAAGTTATGATTACGGCGGAAGTTTCAGCCTTTTATTTCAGGCACCCGTCCCTGTTAACAGTATAGCGATAAGCCAGGATACGGATAAAACAAAAATATTTGCAGGTACGGGAAATTTTTATGCACCCGTTATTTCAGGCAATCTCTATAAAAGTGAAGATAATGGAATTACCTGGGAAAAAACTAAATTAAGAAATCTGGTTATAAATACAATCTTTGTCGATTCTACAAACCCCAAATTCATATTGGTCGGTTGCGGTGACAGTACAACAAGTAATTATAAGATCCTGTATAAGTCTGAAGACGGAGGTAGCACATGGGAAGAGGGGATTACAAATTTAGAAACACCAATATCTGCCGTAACTGACATAAAACAGGATGAAGGATCCCCTAATATATTCTATATCGCAACCTTTAAGGATGGGATTTATGTAAGTTACGACAGGATGGAAACCGCTGAACTTATTGGACTCAGTGACTACAATCTATATGATTTATCCACAGCATATGGGAATGAAACTCCTTCCGGCAGTAGTAAGTCAACGTTAAATAAAACCCTTGCCCAAACGGTATATTCGGGAACCGGCAGTGGAATGTACCAGTATACACCGGCGGGTATTGGTCAACTGACGGGCAAGGTTATAGACTCATCCACAGGTAGCGGAATAATGGGTGCTCAGGTCAGTGCAGGAGCAGGGGGGACAAAAACTATTGATACGGACGGTTATTATCTACTTGGATTACCTTCAGGAACATATAGCATTACAGCCCAGAAAAATGGTTATAGTAAAGGAACAATAAATAGTATTATAGTATCATCAGGCGGAGTTACTCTATGTCCTGATATTTCCCTTGAACCTGGCGGTAGCACCTGTCCAGCCGAAGCTTTACTTTCAGGTGAAGCTAAAAAACTAAATAATCTAAGGCTGTTTAGAGATAATCTGAAAAATTCTTCCAGGGGTTTAGAATATATAAGTATTTATTACAGAAACGGTAATAAATTTCTTGAAATAATAAATAACTCTCCCTCTTTAAGGGATGAGGCCAGAAGCCTTCTAAATAAATTTATAGAGGAATCGCCTGAATTTACCTCTTCAGGTAATTTTAACCTATCCCCGGAATTAAAATTTAAACTTAATGAATTCGTTAATAAGATAGAAAAGAAAGCAGATAAAGATTTAAAAGGAGACATTAAAAGACTGAAAAGGGATTTTAATCTGTAAATTTATATTATCCCTCCTTTTTAAGGATGGATAATATAAGTTGATTGTTGTCAAATGTATGTAGGAAAAATTGAAAAGTCAATCAATTCAAAAAGATTATAATAAAGGTTCCGAAAGTTTTTTAATTTTTCCCTCAAGTGTCTAAAAATGCAATTAGTTATTGACAACAAACCAAGGACACTTCCTGAGGACAAAATCCTAAAGACAATCCACATAAATAGTGAAAAAACATGGCGGGGTGGGGACCAACAGACTTTATATCTGGTAAGAGAATTAAAAAAATTAGGTTGTGACTCCCATTTGATTGCACCACCCGGATCCCTTTTGCTTGAAAGGGCAGAGGGGGAAAAAATTAAATGTTTCTCCGTAAGAATGAGAGGGGAAGCAGATGTTATTGCAATATTCAATATTTATCGTATAATAAAAAAAAATAACTACCATTTAGTTCATTTACATACATCCCATGCCCATACCCTGGGTTTTTTCGCCACAAGACTGATAAAATCAAAACCAATACTTGTTGTGACAAGAAGGGTTCAGTTCAGTATATATAATCATAGTTTTTTTGGATTAAATAGATATAAATACCAAAAATGGACAAACCATATAGTTTCTGTTTCCAATGCAGTAAAGCAACAACTTATTGAAGATGGGGTTTCAAAGGATAAGATTTCCGTGATCCACAGCAGCATCTCTCCAAATGATTTCACAACTACCCTTGAAGATTCTATTGACAACCTCTTACCATTGAATAAAAATGGGCATATAGTAGGTATGATTGGTAATTTTGACAGAGTTAAAGGTCAGAAATACTTTATACAAGCAATACCTGGAATCTTAAAAGAGTTTCCCAGCACAGCGTTTTTTATAGTTGGTGAAGGGAAATATAAAAAAGAGAATGAGCTATTAGTCTCGAATCTTAACCTTAAAGAAAGGGTGGTTTTTACTGGATTTATAAAAAATGTTAATACATTATTGGAACATTTTAATGTTCTTGTAGTTCCAAGCCTTGAAGAGGGTATAAATACTACTATACTTGCTGCTCATCTTTTAAAAAAACCTGTTATTGCAACAAAAGTTGGGGGTAATACGGAAATAATTAGAGATGGATTTAATGGGATATTAATTCCTCCAAAGGATAAAAGTGCAATAGAAAAAGCTGTGGTAAAGCTTTTAAGAAACAAAGACATGTGCAGACAATTTGCGGAAAATGGTTACAGAAAAGTTATAGAAAATTTTAGTGCGGACAGGATGGCTAAAGAGTACTTCAAATTGTACAAAAAACTTTCAGGTTTTAATGATAAAATTTATAAATAAAAGCAGTGAAATCAATGGAAATACAATAGATGAATGTTTAAAAATTCATCATAGCATTAAGATAAAGGGAGGGGAAAATCTTTTTAAAAATAGAAGAAGGACAACAGTGACATGTGTAAAAACACAATTTAATGGAAATTCTTTTGAGCTATGTATAAAAGAAGTAAGAAATCCGGGCATTTTTATTAAATTTAAAGAATTATTTAGAAAAAGCCGGGGAAGAAAGGCCTGGGAAGCAGCAAAATTTTTGGAGGGAAAAAAAATACCTATACCCTCAAAAATTGCACTTTTAGAAGAGAAGGATTTCATTTTTCCAAAAAGGAGCTTTTTTATTACAGAATTTATCCCTGATAGTACATCTCTTTTTCAATACATTGAAGATCATTTAAAGAAAAATCTAAAGAGAAAGAGAGACCTTATTAATGCCCTGGCAAAATTTATTACGGATCTTCACCGTAAAGATATCTGCCATTATGACTTACAAACACGTAACATTTTAGTTAAAGAGAACAACGACAAATGGGAATTTTTTCTTTTAGACCTTGAGAGTATAAAATTGAATAAGATGATAAATCGCAAAATAATTCTCAAAAATCTGGTAGAACTTAATGACCTTCCTTTGGGAATATCAAGAAGGGATAGAATTTATTTTCTAAAAAAATACCAGGAGATATCCGGGATATCTCTCAAAAAGAAAGATATTGAAGAAGTACAAAGAATTTCAAAAAAAAGGCAAGAAAAATCTTAATAGTTCACAGGGATCAGTTGACAATCTATGGGAGAAAGCTTGACTGCAAATAATATCTGCCCATTTAAATAAATTATTATAACAGGCATTACTATCACTTTCCTGAAATGGCCAAAACAATAAAAGCAATTCATCTGTTCAGCAATTGGAAATGGACAGGACCTGCAGAACCTGCTTTATATTCTGCAATCTCTCTGAAAAAGGAAGGGCATGAAATCTATTTTGCATGTGGCAATGGTGCAGGGAAGCAGGGCCTTTCTCATTTTTTTTACGAAGAAGCTCAACGAAGGGGGCTTTCACTTTTCAATGATATGATTTTAAATAAACATATAAGTTTCAAAAAAAATTTTAAAGATATATTAACTTTAAAAAATTTCTTAAAGGAAAGGGATATCGATATTATTCACTGTCATCTAACCAATGATAATATAATTGGGGGGATTGCCGCAAAAATTGTAAACAAAAAAATTAAACTGGTACGATCCATTTATGACCAGAACTTTCCGGTTAACGGTTTGAGAAATAGATTACTTGCTTTATACATAACAGATGGGTTTATTACTTATACTCAAAAAACATTTAACAATATCAATTCCTTTAGAAAGTCACCTCAATTCACATGGAAACTTGATGGGGCGGTTAATACCGAACGATTCAATCCGGATAAAAAATTAAATGCTCCGGATAAACGCCAGGAATTTGGTATAAGACAAAATGATTTTCTTGTGGGTATTGTGGCCCGAGTTCAGCCCCAAAGAAGGTTTGACATTTTTCTTGAAGGGATTAAACGTGCGTATAATAACCTGCCGTCTTTAAGAGTATTTATAATAGGTGAGGGTTCAAAAATAAATCAAGTAGCTGTAAACCCCATAAAAAAAATGGGACTTGAAAAAGTATTTCGATTTACAAAAATTCAAAGAGGGGACCATTATCTTGCTTTACTTAAAGCCCTTGATGTAAAAGTACTGATAAGACCTGGAAGTGATGAAACCTGTCGTGCAGTACGAGAAGCAATGGCAATGGGAGTACCGGTTATTGCAAGTAATTTTGGCATATTACCGGAAACTGTTGACAATAAAATAAATGGGATTATCATTAACGATTCCCCGGAAAAACTTGCAGAGGCAATTTTATTTCTTGCTAAAAATAGAGAAATTAAAGAAAAACTGGGTATTAATGCAAATAAAAAAGCAAGAGAAAAATTCAGTCTTGAAAAACATGGGAAAAAATTAGGGGAAATATATCGTCAGGTACTTAATCCTGTAATATAAAATGAAGAAGAAACAAAGTCTTTCCGCATCTATAATTACCTTTAATGAAGAAAAAAATTTAGAACGCTGCCTTTTAAGCATAAAAGACATTTGCCATGAGATAATTATCGTAGATTCTCTATCTTCTGACAGTACCTTAAAAATTGCCAGGGAATTTGGATGTAAAATATTTTCCCAGCCATTTTTAGGACATATAAAACAAAAACAATTGGCCTTAGAAAAATGCACTGGTGATTGGATACTCTGCATTGATGCAGATGAAGCTGTATCAGAAGAATTAAAAAGGGAAATTATGAGGTTTGTATCAAGTAATCCTGAAATACATGGGATTAGCATTAACCGACTCTCCAACTATTTCGGCAAATGGATGAAGTTTGTATGGCAGCCCGATTGGAATATAAGGTTGATACGAAATGGTTATGCTTATTGGGGGGGGTACAATCCCCATGATAAAATTATAGTTAAAGGCAAGACAGACAGACTGAAGGGGTATCTTTATCACTATCCGTATAAAGATATTATGGACCATTTTAATAAGACAATAAAATACTCATCAATTATTGCAGAGGAATATTACAAAATGGGCATAAAGGCCAGATGGTATCATCTTTTATTTTCCCCCCATATAGCGATATTTAAAAAGTTAATTTTAAAGTTTGGGATTTTAGATGGGATAAGGGGTATTATTATTTCCTCTTTAACAGGTTGGGGTGTGTTTATAAAATATTTTAATTTATTTGTGCTACAGAGGCAAAAATACTTTGAAAAATTTTAAAAATTCTTGAGTTTATTAGCACCAAACTAAAGTAATTAAAAAATGAGCTTGCTTTTTTTCACACGAAATAATATCTTTTAAGTATTTGAGATAAATAGGAGCTTTTATAAAAATGGATGAAGAACTCTTAACACGGCGTTTTGAAATAGAAAGCAAAGTGTTTTTTTTAGACCTTAAGAAAAACCCAGGTGGTCTTTATTTGAAAATTACCGAAAAATCAGGGGATAAAAGAAATTTTATTATTATTCCTGAAAGAGGAATAGAAGAATTCTATTCTGAATTAGGTAAATTCGTTGAAGAAAAAAAGGAACTAAGATAAACTTTTCCTTCCCCCTTCCTTTAATATGCACACAGGCATAGCAAATCTACCACTTCACAATGGGCAGGCACCATCGTGGTTATTTAAACGAATGACTGCCCTGGCAAGTAAAATTGTAATTCTCATAGTAACTGAAAAAGGGCATAATGTTTTATTGGAAAAATTATCCGACCCGTACTGGTTTCAGGCTTTTGGTTGTATTTTAGGTTTTGATTGGCATTCCAGTGGAATAACTACAACAGCATGTGCTGCTATAAAAGAGGGGATAAGGGGGATAGAAAAAGAATTAGGCATCTATGTAGCCGGCGGGAAAGGAAAAACATCCCGAAGAACCCCTCAAGAGATAATGAGGGTTGGTCCTTATCTTAAGGATGATCCTGAAAAACTTGTCTATGCAAGCCGTATTGCGGCAAAGGTTGATAATAACGCCCTTCAGGATGGTTTTAAACTATATCATCATTCCTTTATCTTTACTTCTAATGGAGAATGGGCGGTAATTCAGCAGGGAATGAATGAAGATAATCGCTATGCCCGACGTTACCACTGGCTATCGTCCAAATTAAAGGATTTTGTCTGTGAACCGCAAAAGGCAGTGTGTTCGGATATTAAAACCCAACCTCTAAATCTTGTGGCAAAAGAAAGCGCAGACACAAGAAAAGTTTCCACGTTAATTTCACAACTTACGCCGGATAAAATACTTGGTGAAATCAACAAATTAAAAACTTATAATCTTCCATTACGTCATCATATATTAATTAATGATATAAACCCCAAAAGGCTTGAAAAAATATTTATAAAAACCTATGAAAGACAACCTGAGGATTTTGAAACCCTTCTGGCTATGCAGGGCGTCGGACCAAAAACCCTTAGAGCTTTAAGCCTGATTTCCGAACTTATATACGGGACGAAACTCAGCAAAAAAGACCCGGCGACTTATAGTTTTGCTCATGGGGGCAAGGATGGCCATCCATTTCCTGTAGACAGGATTATATATGATAATAGTATTAACATACTAAAAGATGCAATAGCAAAAGCCAATATCGGAAGAACAGATAAAATTAATGCCCTGAGAAGATTACATAAAATATTTCAGGATTAGATATTTAAGTACTAAACTCTACGTACGAAATACTAAACAAATCCAGATGACCGAAATAAGAAATTCAAAACAGTATGATTTAGAAAATAATTAAAAGTTCACTCTTCACCGTTTTTCGTTTATCGACCAACAGCAGACAGCTGAAAACTGTACAGATGTATGTTGTTGTGATTTTGGATTTTAAAATTCCCTGGATTTAGAAATTAGGATTCAGGATTCTTACATTTTTTTTGAGTATTTTCCATTATAAGGACTAAAATCTTGAAAGAAGAAAAACTTTGGGACGGATTCCATTTAGGATCAATTAAAAATAACCTTAAAACCTCTTATATCGGAAAGAAAATTTATTATTATGACGTTACAGATTCTACGAATATAAAAGCTAAGGAACTTGCAATGGACGGAGAGAAGGAAGGGAGTATTATCCTTGCAGAAGCACAAACTGCCGGCAGGGGAAGGTTAAAACGCAAATGGCTGTCCCCAAAAGGCTCTAATATCCTTTTAAGCGTTATTTTAAGACCCCGGTTAGAACTTAAGGAGGTTTTTTTGATTACTATGGTTGCCTCTGTGGCTATAGCTAAAATTGTTAGAAGCCATATTAAGCTTGCAGCAGAAATAAAATGGCCAAATGATATTTATATAAAAGGGAAAAAGGTTTGTGGAATCCTTACCGAATTTAACACAGAAAAAGAAATCATTGATTTCATAGTTTTAGGTGTCGGAATAAATGTAAATTTTAATACCGCCTTTTATCCTGAAATTAAAGAAGTAGCAACCAGTCTGTCCATGGAAAAGGGAAAAAAAATTTCAAGGAATAAACTTCTCCTTCAATTTCTTTTCCAGTTAGAAAAAGAATACGAAGAATTAAAGAGAAAAAAAGTTGAAGAATTAAGGAAAAGCTGGTGTGATTACTCATGTGTTCTTGGTAAAAACGTAACAATTGAATCCTTCGGAACCATATATTACGGAAAAGCTTTGAACATAGACAAAGAAGGGTCCTTAATTATTCAAAACAAAGAAGGACAATTAGAAAGGATATTAAGTGGGGATGTGCAAGTAAAAAGCATTTCTCCTTGATTTCTAATTTATTTTTATAGTTTATTTGATTAGAATGTTTATAACTAAAATTTTTATCTAAAATGCCCCGGGAAAACCTGATACCTTATTTTGAAGATTTGCCCCTTCCCTTTGATCCGGTGGGAATTTTTTCCACTGTCTGTAATTATCCAAATAGTTTTTTTCTTGACAGCAGTATGGATAAATTTCACTCCGGTCAATTTTCATTTATGGGTTTTGATCCTTTCCTTGTATATAAATCCAGGAACAAAGATATAGAGGTAAGAGAGGATAATAAAACAACTTTCTATAAAGGCAATCCCTTTTTATATCTTCAGGAATATTTAAAACAATATTCATTTAAAACAATTTCTGAGCTTCCACCCTTTCAGGGGGGGGCGGTGGGTTATTTTGGATATGACCTGGGACACTTCATAGAAAAATTTGATATTCTATCCAGGGAAGATATGGAAATTCCAGATTGTTATATCTGTTTTTATTCTACTATTATAATGTTTGATCACAGAAAGAAAAAAATACTGATTTGTACTTTAACGAATAAAGGGGATGGAATAAACAAGGCAACAAAAAAGATTAAAGAGATTAAAAATTTAATAGTGTCTTCATATCTGGCAAAACCGGATTTATCTTCGGATTTTTTCCCCATAAGCTATAACTTCACCTCAAACTTCACAAAAAAGAAATATCTTAACACCATAATAAAGGCAAAGGAATATATTGCTGCCGGCGATATATATCAGGTCAACCTTTCCCAGAGATTTTCCGTGTCCTGTGATATTCCACCTTTTGATCTGTATTTGAGATTAAGAAAGATTAATCCTGCGCCATTTGCTGCCTTTTTAAATTTTGATAATGTAAAAATTTTAAGTTCCTCACCTGAAAGGTTTTTACGGATTTCCAGAGATCATGTTGAAACAAGACCTATTAAAGGAACACGACCCCGTAGTTCTGATTTTCTTACGGATAAAAAACTTGCCGATGAATTACTGAAGAGTGAAAAGGATAGAGCAGAACTTGTAATGATAGTGGATCTCGAAAGGAATGATCTGGGGAAGGTATGCAGATATGGAAGTGTAACAGTTCCAAAACTTCTGGTTCTTGAAACTCATCCTTCCGTATATCACCTGGTATCCACAATAAGAGGGGTTCTACACAAAGAAAAAGATCATATCGCATGCCTTAAGGCTTGTTTCCCTGGGGGGTCCATCACCGGAGCTCCCAAGATTCGTTCAATGGAAATCATTGAAGAATTAGAGCCCACACGCCGAAAGGTTTATACGGGTTCAATAGGATATATAGGCTTTAATAGGGAAACAGACCTTAATATCGCCATAAGAACTATTATTCTGACAAATGGCCGTGCATACTTCCAGACAGGCGGCGGGATTGTTGCAGATTCTGATCCAGAGGCCGAATACAATGAAACCCTATTCAAAGCCCGCGCAATGTTTTCCGCTTTAAATAATGAAAAGAAGGTAAATTTAGAAACATTACCCCAAATATTTTGATTGTAAAGGAATTTAATGTATTTCGAATACTCTAACAGGGACGAGATGATCGGAACCCGTGTTTTGTTGAAAAAATCATTGACAAAAATAGAGAAAAAAAATAAATAATAAGTTTATGTTAAGGCGGTGTAGCTCAGGTGGTTAGAGCATGCGGCTCATATCCGCAGTGTCCGGGGTTCGAGTCCCTGCACCGCCATTATCTTTCTTTTGTTTTAATCTCATCAATGGCTTCTTTTGCTGCTTCTGCAATATCCGGGTCATTATGTTCCACAAGTCTCTTTAAATAAGGAATTGCCTGGTTGTTCCCAATTTTTCCCAAAAGATCCGCAATATCACCAACAAGGGCGGAGTCTGTATCATCAACCATTTTTATGAGATCGGGTACTATGGGATCGAGACCAAAGGGATTTTTTTCCAATACTTCCTCAAACAAAAAAAGTATGGGCAAACGATCTTTAAACTCACCATTCTTAAGGGTTGGAAGAAGAGCCTTCGCATATTCTTTGTTTTCAATAATTAATTTTACTGCTTCCTGAACTCTTTTAGTATCTATCATGTTTATTAAGGTTTCAGATATAAATTCCGGTCTGTTTTTGCTTAATAAAAGCTTGGTTAATTTATCCAGCTCAATCTGTCCGATTAAGACTATACTCTTATCAATTATTATGGCTGGAACGGATTTTATTCCATATTTTACCGCCAGTTCAGGAAATCTCGTTACATCAATGATAAAGACATCCAGCTTTGAATTTATTACAGCCATTGATGTAATAATTCGAACGGCATTGGGGCAATTCGGACATTCTGGTGAAATAAGAACTAAAATCTCCAGAGGATGTATAATTTTTTTTAGATTGACCTTTATCTCTTCTTGAAGGGGCGTATCATTTTGATGGAAAAATTTAAGGGCATCCATAAAGGGCCCATACTCCGGCCCTTCAGGAATAGCAGTATAATGAATATTTTCTCTTCCTTTACAGGAAATGGTGAGAGAAGGTAAAAATTGACCTTTTGATAGCTCTTTAACCAGGGTAATCTTCCCATTTGAAGATGATGCGACCTTTTCAGCAAATTTTTCCAGTTCTTTAGAAAATTTATCATTACCGCGGGAAAGAATTATTTCCATTTCTTTTATTTACTGTAAAGATCGATGCCGATCATTCTTCTTTCTTTTGTAGATGCCTAACTTATAATTAGACAATATCCTAAAACAACTACTATCGCTAAAGCCGATAGCTTGAGGGTTCAAGAGGTCAAGGAAAATTTTTTTCTTTACTACCCTCGAATCCTGGAATCCTCGAACCCTTAAGTCGCAAAAGATTGAACTGAAGTCTTCGCCTAAAGGCGAGGGTTTTTCTCCCATTCCTCGAAGGAGACAATAAAGATAGAGGTATGCAATCACCCGTTTCAAAGAGTTATAGCCTTGACTTG
>JAXHUS010000366.1:0-4454 GCA_034189305.1 Thermodesulfobacteriota bacterium
GGCAAAACTGAAATATTTATTATCCCCTATTATAATGTGGTCCAGAACTTTAATCTGCATGAGGTTACCGGAAAAAACCAGCTCTTCTGTTATATCCCTGTCGTTATGGGAAGGCTCCGGATTTCCTGAAGGGTGGTTATGGACGAAGATAAGACTCAAGGCATTATTTTTGATGGCACTTTTTATGATTTCCCTGGGATAGACCGAGGAGGCATTCAATGTTCCCTCAAAGAGATCATCAATCTCTATAATCTGATTTTTACCATCTAAAAAGATGACCTTGAAGACCTCTTTTTTGAGATCTCGCATAGAGTGATAAAGATAATCGAAAACTTCCTTTGCAGATTTACAGATGGGTTTTTCAAGAATCTTTTCTTTGAGAAACTCCCTTGCCACCTCCTGAACAAGCTTTATGCCAAAGACATTATGGGGACCAATTCCGTCAATCTCCTGAAGCTCTTCTGCCGGTGCTTCAAAAAGACCCCGAAGAGTTTTGAACTTTTTCATAGCCTCTTTTGCCTGTTCTTTACAGTCTCTTCGAGGGGTTCCCAAGGTAAGGAGTAATTCCACAATCTCATAATCATGAAATCCCGATATCCCCGATTTTATAAATTTCTCTCGCAATCTTTTTCTGTGACCTTCCTGGCTCTTTATGCCCATTTGTAAGTTTGGAAATCGTAAGAATTTAAACTTAACTTTTTTGATTTGGTTTAATTAAATGGTATTCTATTGACATCTTAACTTAAAATCAAGTAATTAAACTCCAATATTTTTTTAGTAATTTATCAGTATGACTAAACACTTTTTTGCAGCCGATATTCATTTGACACCTAAAGAACCGGAAAAAGAAGATCTGTTTTTGAACTTTCTTGACTTTGTAAAAATTGAAAGGGGTGATTTATATATCCTTGGAGACTGCTTTGATTACTGGGCTAATAACCGTCGTGTAGTAAGTGAGAATCGCAGTATACTTGAAAAGTTCTTAGACATTACAAAAGCCCACGTTAATGTAAAGATGTTTTCTGGAAATCGGGATTTCTTAATTAAGCCCGAAATCCTTGAACCATGGGGGATAGAGTTTTTTGGTGAGGATGCTGTAATTGACATTGAAGGTAAAACTTTATACTTAACTCATGGTTACAATCTTTGTGAAAGGGATTATAAATTTCAAAATTATAAAAGAAGGGTGTGGCCGCTATTTCGTCTATTGGATACCATACTGCCCGGAAGGTTTGCAGCCTTTTTAGCGGAACTATTTATTTTAAAAAGTAAATCAGTGATTTCATCTCAGGATGAGAGAAATCTTATCTTTTCAATTGACCTGGTTCGTTCCTATTTAAGTCAGGGCATGGATTTTGTAATATGTGGCCATTTCCATAAATCCCTTATAAAAGAAATTTTACCGGAAAAATATTTTATTGTTTTGCCGGCATGGGAAAAAAGAATCGGCGGCTATTTTCTTATTGAAGATAAAAGTTTTAAGATGATGGAGTTTAAATAAGATAACAAAATGCCAGATAATAAAGCTCAAATCCCAAATGCAGGTCAAAATAAAGATGATAAAATAATTTTTTATAAAGTCCGTTAAGATTATAATTTTTGTTGATTTATCCAAACAACAAAATATCGATTTAAGAAATAAATCTTTTCTGACATTCGGTTATTTGGATTCCGGCATTTTAAAAAGGTCTTAAGATAGCTTGCACATAAAAAGATTCCCTTTTCTAAAATTAACCCTTGCTTCATTTTCCGGTTTGCTCCTTTTTCTATCATTCCCAAAATGGGAATTTTCATTTCTTATAATGGTTGCATTAATTCCACTTTATTTTTCCATAGAGGATGAAACTCCTTTTTTTGCCTTTACTTTAGGTTTAACCACGGGAATAACATTTTACATGGGGCTTTTATACTGGATAATTATTACAATGAAAACCTATGGTGGATTGCCTTATGTTCTTTCATGCTTTATTTTATTCATTCTTGCACTGTATCTTGCCCTATACCCAGCTTTATTTTCATTCCTTTTAAGTATTTTCCGGATCAGGGCAAAAAGGTTATCATTCTTCCTTGCACCCTTTATCTGGATAATTTTAGAATATCTGTGTATTCATCTTTTTACGGGCTTTCCATGGGGAATATTGGGGTATGCCCTGTATAAAAAAAATGTATTAATTCAAATAGCAGACATAACCGGGGTGCATGGCATCTCCTTTTTTATCCTTTTGAGCAACGGAATTTTCTGGGAGCTTTTAAGACACTATCCTTTAAAAAAGAGAAAATTTCCAGCAATGGAATTTCTCTTTTTTCTTGCACTTCTTATGGTCATTTCAGTGTATGGTATTTACAGGCTTAAATCCAATAAATATGATTACCATGAAAAAAAGGTTAAGGTTGGAATAGTTCAGGGAAATATAAGGCAGGATATGAAATGGGATAAAGATTATGTAGATACTATTTTAAAGAAGTATAACGACTTAACAAAAAAGCTTTTTGTAAAAAAGCCGGATATTATAGTATGGCCTGAGACGGCAACTCCTTTTTATCTGGGCTTTGATAGCGGTTATTCAAAGGAAATTTATAAGCTTTCTGCGGAAGGTAATGTTTATCTTTTATGCGGGAGCCTGGCATTTAAATTTTTGAGCAATGATTATAAGCTTACGAACACAGCTTTTTTAATATCTCCAGAAAATAAGATAATAGACCGCTATGATAAAATACATCTTGTTCCCTTTGGAGAATATGTGCCTCTAAAAAGATTCCTCTTTTTTGTATATAAGCTGGTTGAAGAAGTTGGCGATCTTGTTCCCGGAAATGAATTCAAGGTATTTTTATGCCCTTTTGGGAAATTCTCGACCCTTATCTGTTATGAAGTCATCTTTCCTGACATTGCAAGAAGGATGGTAAAAAATGGAGCAGGGTTTATTACAAATATAACCAATGATGCATGGTACGGAAAAACTGCCGCCCCCTATCAACATCTGGCAATTTCAACATTAAGGGCTGTTGAAAACAGGCGATACCTGGTAAGGGCTGCAAATACAGGAATTAGTGCCATTATATCACCTGAGGGAAAAATAATAAGATCAACTCCTCTCTTTACTAATGCCGTTATATCTGATACTGTTTCCTTAAAAAGGGAGATAACTTTTTACACAGAGTTTGGTGATTTGCTTGTTTATGCAGGATTTTTTATTTTTCTTTTTAAACTGTTTATAATTTATAGAAAGTAGAAAGGAACTTTGAAATGGCTGAAATTGAACTTTTTGAATTGGGTACGAAGTTACATGAACTTAGAAAAAGGTTGAACAACTTAAGAGGTTATCTTTGAACTATCTGAAAAAGAAAGAAGACTTCTTGAAATTGAAAAGTTCATAACAAAACAGGATTTCTGGCAGGATAGCAAGCAGGCAAAAAAGGTTTTAAAAGAAAGAAAAGTTCTTCAAAAGTTAGTTGAGGACTGGAAACAACTCAATCAGGCAATTGAGGATAATTTACTTCTTTTGGAACTGGCAAAAGAAGAAGAAAGTATTGAAGAGCAAAAAGAGATTGCAATAAGCCTGAACAGTATTTCTAAAAAAATAAAAGAAATTGAGCTTAAACAGATATTAGGCGGTGAAAGTGATTTTAATGATGCCATAATAACAATTCATTCCGGGGCCGGCGGAACCGAATCTCAGGATTGGGTTGAAATTCTGCTTAGAATGTATTTGCGCTGGTGTGAAAATAAGGGCTACCAGACAAAAATAATTGATTATCAGCCCGGAGACGAAGCAGGAATAAAAAGTGTTACCTATACCGCATCCGGGGATTATGCCTATGGTTATTTAAAGGCTGAAGTGGGAATTCATCGACTTATAAGAATTTCCCCCTTTGATGCGGGAAATCGCAGGCATACATCATTTGCATCGGTTTTTGTTTATCCTGATATCGAAGAAGATATTAACATAGTAATAGAAGATTCTGATTTAAAGATTGATACGTATAGGTCAAGCGGGGCCGGTGGACAGCATGTAAATAAAACTGATTCGGCAGTTAGAATAACTCATATACCAACGGGTATTGTAGTTCAGTGCCAGAATGAACGTTCCCAGCATAAGAACAAAGCAATGGCTTTAAAGGTTCTAAAGGCAAGAATATATGAACAGGAACTGGAGGAGAAGTCAAAAAAGCAAAAGGAGATTCAAGATTCAAAAAAAGTTATTGCATGGGGAAGTCAGATACGCTCTTATATACTTCATCCCTACAGGATGATTAAAGACCACCGCACGAATATTGATATAGGGAATGTGAATGAGGTTTTAGACGGCAATCTTGACAGGCTTATTGAAGGTTACCTTATGTTAACATAGTACTGTTGGAATTTCACTACGGACAAAATGAAGGCATCGTAAGCCGTCAAAAAATCAGATTCCTCATTCCTCATTTACAACCTGAGCAAAAAAGTAATAAAGTTC
>JAXHUS010000367.1:0-8515 GCA_034189305.1 Thermodesulfobacteriota bacterium
TGTCGGTCTTTTCCAGTAGTGCCAACAGAAGTTTCGTCTTTAAGTGTTGTGTAACCGGGTATAAAGCATGTGTAACCGTATGGGCCGGTTGGCTGATTCCTATAGCAACACGCTTTGGGTTTTTCATATTTTGAATTGCTAATCGCCCAATTTCCGTCGGAAATGTAGCTGAGAACAGTAGCGTCTGTCGCTGTGTGGGGAGCTGGCTCATAATTCGACGTACATCGGGCAAAAACCCCATGTCGAACATGCGGTCCGCCTCATCCAATATCAGTAGTTCCACTTGAGAAAGATTAGCTCGGTGATGGTTAACATGGTCCAGCAGCCGACCGGGGCAAGCCACAATAATCTCCACTCCGCTTTGCAAGGCTTTGATTTGAGACATCTGGCCAACTCCTCCATAGATCGTGGCACTTCTAATGCCTGTCCCACGACCCAGGATACGAATGGTCTCATGGGTCTGTTCGGCTAATTCTCGCGTAGGAGAAAGAATTATTACACGTGTACGTCCACGTGGCCCAGAAAGCGATTTGTCCAAAAGTGGTAGAACAAAAGCGGCTGTTTTGCCGGTACCGGTTTGTGCTGTGGCTATTACATCATGATTGGCAAGAGCCAAGGGAATTGCGGCTTCCTGGATGGGTGTTGGCTCAGTATAGCCCACTTTTCCAGTGGCAATAATAAGCCTGTGATCGAGTTGAAAATCTCTGAAACTAATCGGATGACCTCCTAAATTTTATGTGAACTGAATTCGGGTCATCCAATGATTAAGAAACAAGGCCTCGAAGAAACCTTCGTAGGGGGAACCTCAGAGGGGTTGCTGAATAACTGGTAAACCTTTATTAGGTCACTGTTTTAATTATACTTCACAAATCGTATAATTGCAAACAAATCTTTTCTGCAACCATCACTAAAAATTCTGTCGAAAGAAATCATGCTTTCTAACAAATCGTTGCAAGCGACCGCCAGGGGAGTTCCCAAATTAGCCTCGGTTTGCATCCGAAAGTTGATCTGAGCTAGTCACGGCGGCACGTCAAAAGAGGAACGGCTGCTTGTAGTTGCTCGTTTTTATGCTATAGTAAGTAGCACATTGTGCGGGTGCCGCCGTGTGCTAATCGGCACATGCCTGGCGGCGCCTGAACTCAGTCGTTAGTTGCGACCCGAGGTTGCATAATTGATTGTGTAACAATGAGTTATCGTATTGTTTACACCTGGTGTATTCCCACCAGTACCATAGAGAGGCATGCTACCATTGCTCTGATGATGGGGTGTGAAGCCCTCTCGACAATGTACCGAAAAGGGTAGAAACCGTGAGGTGGATTACCCACCCGGAAATCCTGTCCGGTTAAGGGCTATGGTCTGGATAATATGGTGAGAATAAACAAAGTACCGTTGACGCATCGTCAAGCGAGCGACAGACCTACCAGGATTAATAGGTCTAAGACACACTTCCCAGTGTTTGTGTGTGCAGTCAGGTTACAGGTCGCTAACGTACCTGTACGGAATCGTTGTACTGCCGGTGTTCAGGTATCGCCTAAGTTATCCGATGATCAATTATGTAGAACGGGGGAACACTGTCACTTCGCCATGTGCAATGCATGGCAGGCAAACCGTGAGGCATGCTTATGAAGGGGCAGTATTGAGAAGTTGGAACAAGCAAATGTCATTCTGTAATGGAGTGAATAGAGTATGAAACATGACTCAACTCTAAAAGATCGAAACTCTAAATTTTCGATGCTGAACAGAGTGCCCACTTCCAACAGGTGTTTCATTGCGAGAGAATCTTTGAAGGTGGGAACGCAAATGACGGGCGTTATGCCTGGTGCCTCCACCGGTGACGCAATTAAATGGCAAACCATAATCTGGGAAGCTATAAGACGTCATATCAGAAGACTGCAGATGCGTATCGCAAAGGCTGTAAAGGAAGGAAGAAAGGGTAAGGTGAAAGCCTTACAGTAGCTTCTGACTCACTCTTACCACGCCAAGCTCCTGGCTGTTAAAAGAGTGACCTCAAATCAGGGAAAGAAAACACCCGGTATAGATGGTGTCCTTTGGAAAGGCAATAAAGCCAAAATGAAGGCCGCCCTCAGTCTAAAACGACACGGTTATAACCCGCTACCACTAAGAAGAATTTATACCCCCAAGAAAAGTGGAAAGAAACGGCCATTGAGTATTCCAACCATGTACGATAGAGCAATGCAGGCAGTATATAAACTTGCATTATCTCCAGTGGCGGAAACCAATGCGGATAAAAACTCATACGGTTTTCGTGAAGGCAGGAATTGTGCAGATGCTGTACAAGCCGCCTTTAATTTTCTTTCCAAACCGAACTCAGCAACCCATATTTTTGAAGCAGATATTGACGGATGTTTCGATAATATCAGCAAAGAGTGGATGCTGAACAATATTCTAATGGATAAAACTATTCTTCAAAAATGGCTGGAGGCAGGATATGTTGAAGACAATATCAGATACCCAACCCTCAAAGGAACTCCTCAAGGTGGAATCATCAGCCCATTATTTGCGAACATGGCTCTGGTAAAGAAACTCAACTCTATTTTTCGGGGATGGGGTAATTACCACAGGCATGTTGTTTCATCAGAAGCATTCAGCCGGGTGGATACTTATGTATTTGAACAGTTATGGCGAATGGTGAGAAGAAGGCATCAAAACAAGACCAAAGGCTGGCTGATCAAAAAGTATTGGTCAGCCTCAGGGAAACATGTCTTTTCAGTCGTACACAAGTATAAAAATAAAACTCGAATTTTAAAAATAATTCGTTTAAACTCTACAGGAATAAAAAGACATATAAAAATTAAAGCAGATGCTAATCCTTATCTTTTAAGAATTCAGGTATTATTCTTGGAGAAGGAAGAACATTAAGGAGGCACGTCTTTCAGGTGCGCTGTCTCACCGCCAATATAAGGCAATGAGGTTAAACAGCCGGGTTGCTCCACAAGAGCAGCTTACAGGAAATGCTTGAGCCGGATGACGGGAAACTGTCACGTCCTGGTTCTTAGGAGGGAATCGGGCAGCAATGCCCGTGACCTATCCGGTCTCAGCGAGATAGGAACGGGATATTGTAAAACAAAGAAGTAATCGTAAACCTATGGTATATAAGGGATAAAGAAGGGGTTATTTACTCATTGCGCGCAAAAACTTATGTCGGCACGGGTTCAGACGCAAAGAAACTTGCGTTTTTGCAACAACGCGCATCCCTTGATTATCTCATAGCCAAACCCTTTAGTTTTATTTATTTATTTTTATAAATATAATAAGGCTGCTAGCCTTAAAAATTGCTGTTACTATGCATGTCCTGGTTAATCCAAGCACAGGGAGAAGAACTATCCCGCCGAAGATTCCCCCCAACCAGCCGCCTAACAGATCAGAACTATAAAGGAGCCCGGCAGTTGTTCCTATTTTAGGGGAAAGCCTTGAGTATATTTTTGCGGCTAAAGGGAACTGACTGCTGGTCAAAAAACCTGAAATAAAAGATATAGTAAGAAAGGTTACCTTCAGAAAAGCAAATTTTAACGAAAGGTCCGGATAAGATTGTAATAATAAAAATAACAGTGGCATCAGGCAGGCAAATAGAATAAGACTTATCTCAAGACCGATAAACAGATAACTATCTTTTTTAATACGAAGTAAAAGGCTGGTCATCAAAAGGCTTCCTGAAGCCGTACCTACCATAAAGGCAGTAATTAAGAGTCCAATCCAGTGATAGACATATCCATAAAGTATTTGAAAGGCAAATATTAAAGCCAGACTAAACACCATCCCTGAAAATCCGGTAGAAATAATGGCATAAGGAATAGACATTTTAGCCATATTTTTAAATTTATATTGTATAGGGATAAAAATAAGAGTTAAGATACAAAATATGTAAAAAATAAGCCCCATATCTATCTTTTCAATCCATTGAAATAGATGCGCCATATAAGGCGAAAAAAGGGCATTCCAGTATGTAAGGCTGTAGAATAATCCCAAAGGAGAGTAATCTTCATTTATCTTTTTTGTACCGCCTGAAATAAGTTCTATGAATCCCTTTACCCGGTTTTTTTGCAATTTATATTCAATATATGTGGGGGTTATAAGGTTTAAATTAAGGTCTCTTTCCTTGAGTTTCATGCTAAGGCTTTTATGATCCGTTAAAGAAATTTCAGAAAAAGATCCGGCAATAAACAGATTTTTGCCGTCTCCGGGGATTATCCGCACATATTCATATACATTCTTAATGGTATTAAAAATACAACTATTGAGATCCTGCAATTCCTTGCTTAAATAAGTTGCGGAACCGGGCAGACTTATAACGACAATACCGTCACCCTTTAACTTTTTTTTCAGCAAAAAAAAGAACTCTTTTGTAAAAAATCTATTTATCTGCAGGTCCTGGGGATTTGAAAAACCAACAAAAACAACATTGTACCTATCCGGAGTCATTTTAACAAAGAGTCTGCCGTCCACATTTTTAATCTTTACTTTATAGCTGTTTAATTCAGTTTGTGTAAGAGACGTGGGAAATTTTTTCAGGGTTTCAAAAATATTCGGATCTAATTCAGCGTAATCAATCTTTTTTACAATTTTATGTTTTAGAATTTCATTTATCATTCCGCCTGCCCCTCCGCTTAGAATAAGGATATTTTCCGGTTCAGGATGTAAAAGCATGGGCAGATGTACAAACTCCTCCATAAATATTATATCCGGGGTAGGGCTGGTAATGATAGGAATGCCGTTAAATAAGAATGTATACTGTTTATTCTGCTCAATTACCGCAATATTTCCATAGACGGAATTCTGATAATGGACAACCTTCAGGCCTTTCCACTTTTTATTTATGGAATGCCAGTGAATTTTGTAGGCCCCTTTGCCGGACAATAGAAAGCAGAAAAAAAACAGAAGTATTATTGCTATACATGCCAATAAAATCCCGGCTTTATTTTGCCAGAGGGAATGAAGGAGAAAGAAACAAAGGGTAAGGTTTGCTATCGCTATTAAAAAGGCAATCTGAAAGGAATTAAAAAAAGGAATTAAAAGATAGACAAAAGATATTCCCCCAAAAACGGTGCCAATGGTCTCATATATATATACCCTGCCTATAATAATCGAATCAGGTTTTTTTAGAAATTGAGAATATAGATTGCAGCTAAAGGTAAACAAAGCACCATGAGTAATAGATACAGGAAGAAGCACAAGAAAGGAGGAATATAAGATAGAAAGAAAACCTGCCCCTTCACCAGGAATATCTACTATCAACCCTTGCAAACCCCTTGTAAAATATATTGCCAGGGGTAGAGATATAGAAAAAATTATCTGAACGATTACATATGTTTCAATCTTTTGAGTTATTCTTTCAATTCTTTTCCCCAAAAAGAAAGCACCGGAAGCTTCCAGAATAAGCCAGTTAGCAAGGATAACCCCAATAGAGATTTCATTACCGGAAAATACTATAAGTAATTCACGCAACAGAAGTACCTGGGAAACAATACCACTGAATCCCATAGTCAGTATGGCAAAGATGAGCCACCTTCTTGAATTATCAGTCATGCAGTGTTTACTTTCTTCCAACCGGCATTATAATAAGAGGCTGTCTTCGTCAGTCCTGTATCTTCGACTTCCTTGAACCAAAACAAAAAGCGACACTTTAAAAAGGTCCCTTACCGGCAATTCTTAGTAGAAAAGATTTAGCTATTATACAATGAGTCAGGGGATCGTTACTATTTAATTTTATTTATCCTTTACTTTTTCTTCTTAAACTTTTTGCTTCTTTCACCCTTCAGTTTTTGAACTGACTTATCTGCTTTTATCGAAAATGTTAAGACAAATTCAGCGCATGTAATATTGGAATCAACAGGGATGTACCTTAAGAATAGCTTTGTTTAAAAGCCGGGAAGAAATTCTCGCCTATATAATCAATCCCCTATATGCAGAATCACCTTAACATCGTATTTCAACATTAATAACATGGCAATTGACCCTTTCAGAAAACCAGGATATCTGAGAATTTATCGTATGGCCAATTTATCATTGACTTATTTTGTTTTACCTGCCGGTATATTATACTTATAAAAAACCATCTGTTTGGACTTTTTTTGCCTTCTATGTTTTTTTTACCAAGAATTGCTGTAAATAAGTTGACAGAATATTAAAATTATCTTATTGTTTATATAAATAAATTAATATTTTTTATAAGGGGCTTAAAATGTGGGAAGATAGTGGAAGAGGCAAGGGGCCATGGGGTGATGGAGGCCGGCCTCCTGATTTTAATGAATTTATAGAGCAAATCAGAAATAGATTTACAAAAAAAAATAGGTTTTACATTATTCTTATCATTTTAATACTTATTGTGGTAATTGCAAGCCTAAGCTGTTTTTACACGGTGGATGTAGGTGAAGTGGGGGTTATACAGCGTTTTGGTAAATTTGTTCGTTTAACTGAGCCGGGCTTGCATATAAAGTTTCCTGCAGGAATTGAGGCATTACAAAAAGTAAATATTAAATATACATATACCCAGGAATTTGGTTTAAGAACCGTAAGGGCCGGGGTAAGAACCCAATATGCTCCCGGAAGGGAATATATAGAAGAGGCCTTAATGCTCACCGGAGATTTAAACTGCGCTGTTGTTCCCTGGATCGTTCAGTTTCAGGTTAAAGATCCATACAAATATCTTTTTAAGGTCAGGAATGTTATAAGTACTCTTCGCGACCTTTCCGAGGCCATAATGAGGCAGGTAGTAGGGGATCGAAGTATTAACGAGGTTATTAACAGCAGAAAGGAGATAGCGGACACATCAAAGGGAATATTACAGAAAGCTTTAGATGAAGCAGAGACAGGAATAAGAATTGTAAACGTTGAAATGAAAAGAACCAATGTTCCCAAACCGGTTCAACCTTCTTTTAATGAGGTGAATCAGGCAATACAGGAAAAGGAGACCATGATTTATCAGGCCAGGGAAAAGTACAATAAGGCAATACCCGCTGCAAAAGGCGATGCAGAAAAAACAATAAAGGGTGCAGAGGGTTACGCCCTTGATAGAATAAACAGGGCAAAAGGTGATGCAGTTAGGTTTAAAGCCTTATGGAAAGAATATAACGAAGCCAAGGATATCACCCGAAGAAGGCTTTACCTGGAGGCGCTTGAAGAGGTTATCCCGAACTTGGGGGGCAAATATATTATAGACCCGAATCAGCAGGGTTATCTTCCAATATTAAACCTTAATAAAAAAGAGATGGAAAAATGAATCGATTTTTAAATATAATTCTGTTAATAATTGTTCTTTTTTGCCTACTATTTTTCCAGTCAGCCTATAAGGTTGACGAAACACAGCAGGTAATAATAACACAGTTTGGAAGGCCGGTAGGGAAACCTATAATAAAACCGGGCCTTCATTTCAAAATGCCTTTTATACAAAAGGCAACTTACTTTGCAAAAAATCTTCTTGAATGGGATGGCGACCCAGGAGAAATTCCAACCCTGGATAAGACGTATATCTGGGTCGATACCTTTGCCCGCTGGAAAATTACTGACCCCTTAAGGTTTTTTCAATCGGTAATAAATGAAGATCTTGCTTTGAAAAAGATGGATGATATTATCGATCCCGCTGTTAGAAACTTTATAACATCTTTTAGTCTAATTGAGGTAGTCCGCAATTCAAATCGGCCTATGGTTTTGGAATCAACAGACTTTGAAAGAGAAACTGATAGCTCTGGTAAAATAGTTAAGGGTAGAGAGGAAATTACAAAGGGCATTCTTGAACAGGCAAAGTCTAAATTAAAACAGCTTGGTATAGAACTGGTAGATGTAAGGATTAAAAGGATAGATTATGTGGAAGAAGTAAGGAAAAAGGTATTTGACAGGATGATTGCAGAAAGAAAGCAGATTGCGGAAAAATTCCGTTCGGAGGGGCAGGGAGAAAGCAGAAAAATTGAGGGGGATATGGAAAAGGAATTGAAGAGAATCACTTCTGAAGCATATAAAACTGCTCAGGAAATTAAGGGAGAAGCAGATGCTGAAGCTACAAAGATTTATGCAGAAGCATATAGTAAGGATTCGGAATTTTTCTCTTTTGTAAAGACTCTGGATTTATACAAAAAAACCCTGGATAAAGACAGCATGCTCATGCTCAGTACCAAAAGCGACTTTTTTAAATATCTGCAAAAATACGAAGCAAAATAAAAACGATTATAAATTTTTTATTCTGAATGGATGAGTATAAACATTCATTCTATTTGCACCCAGATAGCCGATTAAAGTACAGTTACATTCTTTAGATAGAATAACGGCAAGAGAAGTCGGAGATGAGATAGAAGATACAATTGGTAATCCAACATTTGCAGACTTCAATATAATTTCATAGCTAGTCCGGCCCGTTGTTAAAAGCAGTTTATCTTCAAGGGGTATGCCATTCATGAGCCCCCAGCCGATTAACTTGTCAACGGCATTATGTCTTCCAATGTCTTCGTAAATAATTAGCATCTCCCCTTCCATGTTAAAAATAGCAGCGGCATGTACACCGCCT
>JAXHUS010000368.1:0-2409 GCA_034189305.1 Thermodesulfobacteriota bacterium
GGCGGAATAGGCGTTGGTAGAGATCTAAGGGAAATTTACAGTTTAATATATGAACTGAAAAAAGCACGAAAAAGAATAGAAAAATATAACAAAATGTTAAAGAAAGAAATCAACAGAAAAGATACTGAATTGAAAAGAACGGAAGAAAAGTATCAATATTTGGTTGAGAACGCAAATGATATAATTTTTGTCACAGATAGAAAAGGCAGGTTTACATTTATAAATAAGAAAATGGAAGAAGTCACCAAATATATTAATAATGGAAAAGAGATTCTAAGTATGACCTTAAAGGATATTACCTCACCGGATTATTATGATGATGTAAGTAAAAGAGTTGAACATATGTTGGAAACAGGTAATTTTAAACCCTTTGAACTGGAAATTATATCTAAAGAGAGTAAAAATATATATTTAGAACTAAATCTTTCTCCCATATTTGATGATGGAAGTTTTAACGGCACATACGGAATAGGGAGAGACCTCACTGAAAGAAAGAAATTGGAAGAAGAAAAGAGAAATTTACAGGCTAAAATTTTTGAAACTTCAAAGATGGCTTCAATAGGGAAACTTTCAGCAGGATTGGCCCATGAAATCAACAATCCTTTAGGAATAATTTTAGGATATACACAGGTTTTAGTTAAAGAGCTAGGGCCTGATTGGAAATTCAATGAAGATTTAAAAATAATTGAAAAGCATGTAAAGTACAGTAAAAAAATATTGGAGGATCTTTTAAGTTTTGCGCGTCAATCAAAGATAAACGTATCTTTTGTGGATTTAAATCAAATTCTTGAAGAGCTGATTTTAATTGTTAAACCCCAGCCCTCTTTTAAAAATATTGAGATAAATGCAAATCTATCAAAGGATATTCACAAAGTAAGAGGGGATCCGGAAAGACTTAAGCAAGTTTTTTTAAATATTGTAATTAATGCTGCTTCCGCTGTAAAAGACAACGGAGAATTGTCTTTTGCAACGCAAAACAGTTCCGATAATAAAGGTGTTGAGATAGTTTTTAAAGACAATGGCATCGGTATATCAAAAGAAAATACAAAGAAGATTTTCGACCCTTTTTTTACAACAAAAGAACCGGGTACTGGAACCGGCCTGGGTTTATCCGTCAGTTACGGAATCATCAAAGAACATAAAGGTGATATTTTTGTAGAAAGTATTGTGGGGAAAGGGACTACCTTTACAATATTTCTACCATACAATGCCATTTAAAATATTAAGGAATGGAAATGGATTTAGTTGTTAAACTCAATCTATTAATCGTAGATGATGAATCGGATATGACAAAATTGCTGAAACGAATCTTAGATCGGGAAAATTTTTTTAATATCTATATGGCCAATAATGGATTTGATGCTATCAAGATTATTAATGCTGAAGAAATAGATATTGTTTTAACTGATATAAAAATGCCTGTTATGGATGGGATAGAACTTTTGTCCAGGATTAAAACAATCAATCCGAATATTACGGTAATATTGATGACGGCTTATGGAACGATAGAGATAGCCGTTGAAGCAATGAAAAAAGGCGGTTATGATTTTATTACAAAGCCCTTTGATGATGAACGAATTTTGTTAACCTTAAGAAAGGCGAAAGAGAGAACGATCCTTTTAAATGAAAACCGGAAATTTAGAATTTTAGTTAATGAAGATAATTTTTTTAATCTGGTGGGAATGAGTATGGTAATGAAGTCAATATATAAAACCATAAGTAAAGTAGCTGAAACAGATGCCAATATTCTTATCACCGGAGAGAGTGGTACAGGGAAAGAACTTGCAGCCAGGGCTATTCATGCTTTGAGCAAACGAAGAAACAAAGAAATGATATCAGTAAATTGTCCTGCTTTGCCGGATACAATGCTTGAAAGCGAGCTGTTTGGCTATAAAAAAGGCGCCTTTACAGGGGCAATTGAAGATAAGAAAGGACTATTTGAAATTGCCGACGGCAAGACAATTTTTTTAGATGAAATTGGAGATCTGCATCCTTCTGTTCAGGCGAAATTATTAAGGGTTTTACAACAGGGAGAAGTAAAAGCATTGGGAGATTTGAAAACAAAATATGTTGATGCGAGGGTTATTGCTTCCACCAATGTTGATCTGGAGAAAAAACTTAAAGAAAAGCAATTTAGAGAAGACCTTTTTTACCGTTTAAGTGAAATAACTATTAAAATGCCGTCACTGAGACAGCGAAAAGAAGATATTCCCCTCCTTGCAAATCATTTTTTAAAACTGTACTCTCCACGATTGTCCAAAAGTGGAAATACCTTTTCGGATGATGCAATACTTACCCTTATGAGTCATGATTGGATCGGCAATGTCCGTGAATTGGAAAATACAATAAAAAGGGCTATTATTTTTTCCTCTGGAAAGATTATATATTCATCGGATTTAGGTCTGGAAG
>JAXHUS010000369.1:0-4960 GCA_034189305.1 Thermodesulfobacteriota bacterium
CTTCTCATGGCCCTGGCACGACCTGGCTGTAGCCATCGCCTGGAATAGACCGAATGTTTATATTGATATAAATGCTATTCGCCTTAAATACCTTCCTTCTCATATATTTCAATATATGAAGACGGTTTTGCGGGATAAGATATTATTTGCCCATGATTACCCAATGTTTGATACCAGGAAGATGATCCGGGAATTTGAAGAATTGCCCCTCTCCCCTGAAGTAAAGAAAAGAATAAGGGAAGATAATCCCAGAAGATTTCTTGGCATAGGATAAAAATAAAAGGGTAGAGTATTTCCTGTCTTTTTCCCTGTGGGAGTTAAACTTCAATCAGCTCATTATGACCGAATCCCATCTCGTAGTTAAGAACTGAAATGATCCTGGGTGTAAGTTTAACCACTGCCATAGGTTCTTCAGGCTCAGGCATTTCTTTTAAAGGGGGGAATTTTTCCACAAGGCAGCCCATAGCCTTTTGTATATCCCCAGGACCGGTCAGTACCTCTGCGGTTGCTGCCATGGAAAGCCCCTTAATCTTATTCCAGTCCCTGTATTCTCTGTCCACAGTCAAAGATACTTTATTGTTACTGTTTTTGAGATTTTTTACCTTCTGGCTTTTTGCATCAGTGGCAAAGTAAATGGTAAGATCATCACTGGCATAGGTTACGGTATTTGCCTGGGGATACCCATCCTCCCTTAAAGTGGCAAGGGTCAAGATATTATGACTCTTTAGAATGTCAAGGATAAAATCTTTTATTCCCTTTTCCATTATGTTTCTCCTCTCTTTTTAAATGGTTTTAGAATAATAAAAATGATATTCCTTAGCCTTTATACGATAGAGATAATAGCTTATCCAGCCAATTGATTAACCTGTTTATAATCATTTATTATATTATATTGATAGCATATGTATTTTCCTATTGCAATGATTAAATTTTTGGTTGTAAAATCCCGTTGCAGTTCTCAATCTGACTTGACACAATGCGAATACTTTTATAAAGTAGAACCTCCTTATTCAAAAAGGAACGAAATTGTTCGCGTTTAAAAAAAACAGTATCCTGTTCATTTCCGGTCTCATTTTTTTCTTAGTTTGCTCTTATTTTGGTATAAAATGGCTTCACTACCGATTTACCCATGCTATCACCGATGCCTCCTTTGTAAAGTCCGATCTTGTAGAAATATCACCTCTTGTTTCCGGAAGAATCAAAACACTCTTTATTGATGAATCTGACCATGTTAAGGAAGGGCAATTGATAGCCCTTCTTGATGATGTTGACTATCAGGCTGAAGTGAACTTCCGGCGTGAGACACTGGGAAAGGCTGAACATCAGGTGGAGGAAGCCGAAAAAAACCTGAAGAAATGTGAAGAGACTCTTAAATTAACCCAAATCCAGGTTCCCCAACAAATCAAAGAGGCAGAAAATGCCCTTAAAGAAGCACGGGAGATCTTTCGTAAAGCTGAGACGGAGCGTGAAAGAATAACCAGGGACTACAAAAGACTGACCAGTCTGTATAAAGAAGGGGCAGTGGAAAAGAAGAGGCTGGATGATGTGACTGCTGCCTATCAAGCTGCCCTTGCGGATACAAAGGCGGATAAAGCGCTAATTTGTATGAGGGAGGCCAGGTATAAAAGCGTTAAGGCATTAATTCACCGGATCGAAATTGCCAGGCAGGATGTAACCATTGCAAAAGCAAGGATTAAGACCTTACAATCCATAGTAAAAGAAGCCCAAAGTGCAATGGATATAGCCAGGGTAAAATTGGAGCATACCCGTATACTGGCAAAAGGCATTAAAATGGGAATTGTTGCTAAAAGGCATGTGGAAGAAGGGGAGTTTGTATCTCCCGGATTTCCTGTCTTCACCCTGTATGATACCAATAATCTCTATATTACTGCCAATTTGGAAGAAAGAAAGATTGCCCCTATAAAACTGGGGCAATCAGTGGATTTGAAAGTTGATGCCTTCCCGCGGGAAAAATTTCATGGGAAGGTAATCAAGATTGGTGAGGCTACCGGAGCGGAATTTGCCCTCATCCCAAGAGATGTCTCAACGGGTGAGTTTACTAAAGTAATTCAGAGAGTTCCCATTAAAATAGCTATCATTGATTCCAGGGGATTGCTCAAGCCCGGACTCTCAGTCACGGTCGGAATTAAACTAAAATCTAATTAAAGATAGAATAGTCAAATTTATGGCGGAAAGATATGCTACGGGACCACTTTATAAATATGCTGTGGCCGTTATTGTCACAGTAGGTACATTTATGGCCCTTCTGGACACGAATATTGTGGTTATCTGTCTTCCCAAAATAATGGCATCCCTTAATGCGGATATATATGGTATTCAGTGGGTTGTTATATCCTACCTGGTTGCAGCGGCAGTTACAATGCCGGTTATTCATTGGATAACGGAATTAATGGGTTCCAAACGTGTTTATCTTTTGGGAGTGGCAATTTTTACAATTATGAGCATTATCTGCGGTCAGGCAAGGAATATTGAGACTATGGTTTTTTCCAGAATAATTCAGGGCGTCGGAGAGGGACTTGTCGTGCCTATCGCCTTGATTATCCTTAATGAGGTCTTTCCTCCGGAGGAAAAAGGATTAGCCATGGGTATCTATGGTCTGGGCGTCGCTATAGGTCCCGCCCTGGGGCCTCCGGTGGGTGCTTTCCTTACCGACCGTTTTAACTGGCGATGGATCTTCTATATCAATATTCCTATAGGTTTTACTGCCCTTATTGCCGCTGCCCTTATTATAAAACCCACCCGTCGCCGGAAGAAAAAGAGCCCATATTTCGATTATCCCGGATTTATTACCATGGCAATCAGTATAGGAGCTATCATAATTGCACTGGGCAAGGGACAGGAAAAGGGGTGGTCCTCGGATTACATCCTTTCCCTTTTGTTAATCTTTTTCATCTTCTTCCCCCTTTTCCTTCTCAGGGAATATACGGCTAAAGAGCCGTTGATTAAGCTATCCATCTTTCGAAATCGTAATTTTGTATTAGCTGCTTCAGTCGGTTTTCTCTGGTTTGCTTCCACTATAGGAAGTTTCTTTCTCCTTCCTATTTATATGGTAAATCTTAAAGGTTATCCGACTTTGCTTACCGGTATGATTATATTTCCCCATGCCATACCCGGTGCTTTAGCAATGTTGATCGGTGGAAGATTATGTGACCGTATAAATCCCAAAATTATCCTGGGGATAGGTGTGATCTATTTTGCCTTCTGGAGTTTCTCTTTTTCTCTGTTTGACCTTTATTCTACCAAATCCCAGATATTCTGGTATGTTACCCTCTGGGGACCGGGTTTCGGTTTGATTAATGCTCCTGTCCTGGCAATAGCCATCAGTTCACTGGGAGACAACCAGGAAAGAATCCAGATGGGCACAGGTCTTTTGACTATCTTAAGACTTTTAGGTGGGTGTATAGGCACGTCTATAACTACTACTGTACTTGAAAGAAGAATTGACTATTACTTTGAGGCTTTACGGGTAAAAATCACCTACACCAACGTAACAGCCATGCAAACCTTTAAAAAGTTAATCATCTATTTCCAGACCAGAGGAAGCCCGGAGATTCTGGCCGAACTCAAGGCAAGGTCGGTTCTTAACTTGCATACCATCACAAAGGCCACTTCTTATGCTTTTAGTGACGCCTTCTTTGCAGCAGCTATTATTATAGCTATAGGCATCATTCCTGTTTTTCTTCTCCGCTTTTCTAAGAAATCGGATGCTGGTGATTTGACTTCGAGTTAAGAAGGATGAAACCATATTCTGTCTTGGACAGGAAGAAAATTAGACAGAAAGAATAAAAACTTATTAAATAAAACATGTTTTATCCTTGACAATCTAAGATTATATAAGATAAGAATAAAAATAATTCACCTAAATTTTCATCAGTATGAATTGCTTACTTCAGATTTTCATAAAAAAGGTAATCAATAATGGCTGAGGCTTGCAAAGATTAAACCAAAAAATGCCTTTGCATTTTTTAGGCAATACAAAACATAAATGGGAAATTAAGTGACATATAGATTTTGAATTTTGTAATCTATTTTTTTCATAGGATATTAATCAATACTGCCGGATAATATTCCAACTGTGATATTTAGCATCAGCTCTGTAACAATAAAATTAAAAAAATTTATCAGTAAAATGCAATAAATTTTAATTGATTTCTGATTTGATATTAAATAACATCTGGGTGTTATCCAGAAATTATATAATCATTTGTTGACCTTTGACATACATCGAAATGTGTATTATAGTGTGTCTAAAGATGTGTAAAAAGGAGGTTTGAAATGGCAACAAACTTAGCTATAGACCATAATTTATTGAGAAAAGCCTTAGAAATCAGTGGGTTGAAAACAAAAAAAGATACCGTGAACATGGCGTTAAAAGAATTCATAAACCGACGTAAGCAGTTAGAAATACTTGACATATTTGGAAAGATGGACCCTGATCCGAACTATAACTACAAAGAAGGACGAAGCCGGTGAAAGTTCTTGTTGATACTCCCATCTGGTCATATGCTTTACGTTCCAAGAGTAAAGCATATCAATCTGAAGTAGAGCAACTTACATCTCTAATCAGAGATCAAAGGGCTCTTATCATCGGTCCAATTCGCCAAGAAATTTTGTCGGGTTACAGTGATCTTCGCAAATTCAAGAAATTGAGGGAAAAACTCTCATTTTTCGAAAATTCCTCAATTCAAGATTCTGATTATGAGTTAGCAGCTGAAATGTGTAATCAATGCAGAAAACGGGGCGTCCAAGGTTCTCATATTGATTTTCTTATATGTGCTGTAGCAAAAAGATTAGATGTTCCTATCTTTACGACAGATAAAGATTTCTCACAATACAGAAATATCATTTCTATAAAACTCTTCGAAACAAACATAGGCCAACCAGCGGGTGAACTTGAGCGGGGATAAATAGCCGTTTGCGAGGTTGAAACGTCCGCCAT
>JAXHUS010000037.1:0-2372 GCA_034189305.1 Thermodesulfobacteriota bacterium
AGAACTTGCAGCTGTGAATATGGGCTTAACCATTAAAGAAGCCATTGACAGGGTTCGAGGTCTTACTCGTAACGTAGAAACTATCCACAACATTTTTGTTGTTGATAATGAAAATAGACTGGTCGGTATACTGCCTCTTGATAAATTTATTCTAGCGGGCCCGGATGAAATGGTTGCTAATATAATGGATAAAGCCGAGATTTGCGCTACTACCAATATAGATCAGGAAGAGGTGGCCAATATATTTAAAAAATATAATCTGGTTACCCTGCCCGTTGTTGATGAAGCAAGAAGGCTTATGGGACGGATTACAATAGATGACGTGGTGGATGTTATTGAGGAAGAAGCCTCGGAAGACATTATGAGAATGGCCGGTATGGATGCGGAAGAATTGATTTATGAAAGTAAGGCTCTAAAGGCTTCAAAATTACGTGTGCCATGGCTTTTGACAAACTTATTGGGCGGGCTTGCAACAGGCTATTTATTATGGCTATTTAAAGTTACCCTGAAAGATGTATTGGCCCTTGTAACCTTTATTCCCGTAATTACAGGTATGGGCGGGAATGTAGGTATTCAGTCATCTTCACTTATGGTCAGGGGTCTTGCAACAGGACATGTGGATTTACTAAATTTAAAAAAAATACTTTTAAAAGAGTTTAAAGTTGGTGTAATACTTGGTACGATCTGTGGAAGCGGTGCGGGTATTACCGCCCTGTTATGGCATAAAAATCCTATGATTGGAATTGTGGTTGGTGTTTCCATGATTACCGCCATGACTGTAGCCGCTTCTATGGGAACTCTAATACCGGCTTTTTTCAAACTCATTAAGGTTGACCCGGCAATTGCTTCCGGCCCTTTTGTGACTACTGCCAATGATATTACAGGTATTTTGATTTATTTAGGAACTGCAACCCTTTTTTTGAAATTTTTTTATAATTTTCATGCCTAATTACTCTACTAAAGCTGTAGTTCTTCATAGTTTTGATTATAGTGAGCAGGATAAAATAGTTACTTTTTTTACCAGGGATTTTGGCAAGATAAAAGGCATTGCCAAAGGGGCTAAAAAAAGCAAAAAACGCTTTAGCCCTCTGGAAATAATTACTTTAGTCAGTCTGAGTTTCTTTGAAAAAGAAACAAACAATCTGATAAGAATTAATAATACACTCATTCTTGATCCCTATTCAGGGATAAAAGAAAACTTTAATAAATTTGTTTACGGCAATTATATTTTAGAATTAATTAATGAGATGACAGGAGAAAAGGAGATAAACCCTGAAGCTTTCGATTTATTACTGGATTTTTTGGGAATTTTTGACAAACAGAAAACTAAAAAATATTTTTTAAGAATTTTTGAGATTCGCCTGCTTAAATATCTCGGTTATCAGCCTCACCTTTCGACCTGCCTTGTATGTCAAAAACCTTTGAGCAAAAGAGAAGACTATTTTTTTTGTTTTGATAAAGGTGGAATTGTATGCTTACATTGTCTGAGGAGCAAAGAAAAGACAGTGAAAATTTCTTTGGGAACCTTAAAAACGCTTACTATTGCCCAGGATTATACAAGGGATAAAGTAAGCCGCCTTATTTTTTCCCGTGAGGCGGAAAAAGAAAGTAATGAGATACTTCCTCCCTTTATTGAATACCATATTGGAAAAAGAATGAAATCCTTACAATTTATGGAGAAGGTTAAAATTAATGATAATGTCGGCTGAGTGCCGCCAGTTGCCTGTTAAAAAAAATGAAAGATAATAAAGAAAAAAATAATTCGGATATTATGGCTAAAATAGTCTCCCTATGCAAACGACGTGGCTATATATTCCAATCAAGCGAGGTCTACGGCGGCTTAAAATCAGCATATGATTACGGTCCCCTTGGTGTGGAATTAAAACGAAATATCATAAATGAGTGGTGGCGTTCTGTAGTTCATGAGAGGGAAAACGTAGTAGGAATTGATGCATCTATTATAATGCACAGCGACGTGTGGAAAGCTTCCGGGCACCTTGCGGGATTCTCAGATCCTCTTGTAGATTGTCTTTTATGTAAAGAGCGATTCAGGGCGGATAAAGCTCCAAAATCTCCACCTGACAGAGAAACAGTAATCGAACTTAAAAATAAGGAACAGGCTAAAACTGCAAAAGAACTTCTGAAAAAAATGGGAGTAAACTTAAAACAGGAAGGCTTACTACTTAAGGGAGCAACGGAAAACGGGCCGGGATATGTCTGTCCGAATTGCGGGAGTCCTTTCCTTTCAGATGAGCGTGAGTTTAACCTGATGTTCAGAACCTTTTTAGGGTCAGTTGATCCAATATCAAGGGTAATTGACCAATTAATCGAAAACAGACATATACCTGCAGAAGAATTAAGAAAGAAAGCTG
>JAXHUS010000370.1:0-10223 GCA_034189305.1 Thermodesulfobacteriota bacterium
GTGCATGGTCAGCACCAGTTGCATGAGAAATGGTCGCCCCCCATACGGGGGCGTGGATTGAAACTACAGCAAGCTAAAGCATGCTGTTGTGGTTAGGCGTCGCCCCCCATACGGGGGCGTGAGATAAAATACAATTTCACCTATTAAAGGGTATGTGGACTTAACATAACACCATCCGGTCAATCTACATTAAATAAGGAATTAACTCCCTTCATATTGACATTAATTTGATCTTTTTGCATAATAAGACAGTATTTTAATATGATATAAAGCTTGCATGATGGGTATGGATAGAACCTATTTTAAATAAAATTCTGTTTCATTATTTATAACTTACATCAGGCAGATGACAATCAGCAGGGTAATTTCAGGGGTCATTACAATAATCTATCTTATAATTGCATTCCTCGTTGATGGGTTAGAGGGCATGCTGGACTTTATAATGTTCTTGATGCTGCCATTGGTGTGCATCTGGTTCAGTGATGAAATGGGAAGCTATACCGGTTTGATCAGAGGACATCTCATAACATCAGAATCTCCAGGCTGGTTGGTGGCATTCTTAGGATGGATACTCCTTTTATTTCCGGTTATAATCTGCATCATCACAGCTATGATATAAAAATGAGGAAATTAGAATAATTTGGTTAAAGAATTTAATGAAAACAGAGCCATATGAATATCGAAAAAAATTGCCCAGAAGGATAAGCGAAATTTAACCATGGTAACATCCTATTTATCGAATCTGAAATCTTCCTTTCAAATTCTCAGCGAATTCTTCCGCTTTTTTAAAATCCCCGGCATCCGGCCTGCCTTTATTTACTCCACCGAACAAATTAAAGGGGAAACACGTATCATGCCCTGTGCAAAAGAATATCCCGATAATATCAAACCCCTTTTTTAACAATAGTTTTTTCAGTGGTCTGTTAAATAAGCCCATAAAATTGAAATTCCCGAATGACATCTCCCCCATACCGCTTGTAGCAAATAAAAAGGCCTTTTTGTCTTGAAAGACAGGTAGTTTCTTCATAAATTCCCGTAGTCTATTGTGGTATCTGGTAAAATAAATTCCGGAACCAAAACCAATTAAATCATACGCAGAAAGAATACTTACATCTACCTCTTCCGGTTCCAGCAATGTTGCACCAAGGGCACCCGCCATTACTTTAGCAATTCTTTTCGTATTTGCATGGGATACGGAAACATAAATTAATAGCGTTTTCATAATTTAGCACCTCAATTCTTATTTTACATAGTCTTTATTCGTATTGACACTTTATCCTTTCATTCTGGTAAAGGAAACTGTCTCCTTTCTTTTGTGCATAATGAATTTCCGTTTTTATCTTTTCGGCTTCTCCGGCAAACTCCTTATAAATATCTTCTTTCCCCCCTGTATGCATTGGGAACATAACTTTCGGTAAAAACTTTTCTATCGCATAAAATACGCCACGGGTGATACTCTCCCTCCTTTGCCCCAGACCTGAGGTTACGGCAAGAAAAACAATGTCCCATTCCCTTTCGATTTTTGCAAGATAATCGATCTCCTTTTTAAAAGCCTCAGTAGAACCTCCCCAATCAGCATGATCCCCTCCATGGAAAATGACAAGCCCATCAGTCTTTACAAGAAATCCCACACCGGCATCCGTTGAAGTTATGGCAAATACCTCCATATCGCCGATTTTTTTCCTCTTCCCCGGTTCAATATATACATGGTTAGTTCCGGCTCCTTCCTGCCAACCAAAGATGTAAGTGATATTATTGACTGATTTCTCCCAGTTTAATATGGTTCGTGAATAATGATCGGGATGCTCATGGGTAATAAATACAAATACGTTCTCGTCTCTTATTTCAGAAGAATTTATGTATCCCTTCGTAAGGGCAGGTTCGGCGGGTTTGATACCCATTTCAACATAGTCAAATATAAGAAGGTGTCTTCTGGTTTGTATCGCCCAGCCACTGTGCCCAAGATACCATATTATTGCTTCTCTTTCCTGGAGCTTTTTCTCAAAAGACATTAAGAACATTAAACTTTTTCACAAACCAGAATTCACAATAACTATTATGAGTTAAAGTTTTTCCTGAATCCTGACAACTGATCCCCCTTTTTTCTTAAGCCCTGGAAATTGAAAAAGAGAATTTTAAAAATGAATACAATAAAATTACGGGTTAATATCGCCGTTTCCTTATGTCACATAATAATATCATATGGTTACATGATTGAACCAGTAAGTTTTTTAGTTATCTCTAATTTAAGAATTTTAAAGTTATCATAAGACTCCTTTATTTTATGTCCAGAGACAATAAAAGAGAAATTTGCAAAAATAAACCTAATATAAAAATAAAAAATAAATTGTAATGTCCCCTAAAATTAAACATTTCTAAAGGATGAAATGTGCCATATAATAAAACAACAGATTTTAAATTGGGTGGATTTTATCAAATATTTTAAATTTAAAAAGAAGAAAATCCTTTTATCCTTATCCGTCTTGCTTGTTATTTTGGCTGGCTCTCTTTATAGTGAAGGGACCGATTTCATCCGGAAAAGGGATGTTATTATCCTTTTTGAAAATTCCCTTGAATCCGCTGCAAAAGAAGCGGCGGATATTTATCCTGGAGTAAAAGAAGAACTTGAAAAGACTTTCAACCGGCAGCTTAATCTTAAACCCACAATTTTCTTAATTAAGAACGGGGAGAAATTCAAGAGAATTGTCGGTAGTGATCTAATTGTCGCCATTGCCGTACCTGAAAGAAATCAGATAATTATTGACTACTCAAAATTGAATAAATTTCCTTTTAAGCTCAGAACGACTTTAAAACATGAATTATGTCATCTCATGCTCCACCGTCGCATTAAAAAGGGCAACCTGCCGAAATGGCTCGATGAAGGAATCGCCCAGTGGATAAGCGGAGGTCTGGGTGAAATAATAATGGGTAACAGGAGACCGGTTCTAAGTAAAGCTATACCTTCAGGGATATATATAAATTTAAGAGATTTAACCAAGAGATTTCCTGAAGATGAAAAGCACTTATTACTGGCTTATGAGGAAAGCAGGAGTTTAGTCGAATATATAAATAGAGAATTTGGCAGGAAGGGGATTCTGAATATTTTACATTATATGGAGAAGGGTGATAGTGTGGATGAGGCAATTTTGAAAAGTCTATCCATTTCTTTTGAAAAACTTGAAGAAAGATGGCATAATAATCTTAAAAAAGAATTTACATGGTTTACTTATCTTGGCAATCATCTTTATGAGGCTCTCTTTTTTCTCGGCGCTGTTTTAACCGTATGCGCCTTTATAAAGTATTTAATAAAAAAGAGGGCTTATCGTGATGATAAGGAAACAACCCTTCAGAATTATGGGGAATTTTAAGAGGTAATGAAAACTGAAAGTCTAAATTTATTATAACTGAGCAATAATTTAATGTAAGATAGAGGGAAAAAATTGTTCCCTGCTGAGTAATATTGAAATAATTAATCTTTTTACGTTTAGGAAAAAATAATGATTGAATTGACTGAAAAACCTGTAGATCCTGCTACTATTTACAATCGTATCTCCCGGAATGACGCCGGTTCAGTTGTGATTCATTTCGGGGTTGTAAAACCGGTAGTAAAAGGTAAACCCACCAGAGGGATTCAATTTTCCCCGGATGGTGACCTGGAGGGTGAAATTCGTGCATTAGAAGCAGAAGTCAGAAAAAAGTGGGATGTAAAAGACGCATTATTTATTCGAAGAATGGGGCAACTTCATATTGGTGACATTATATTGGTGGCTGCCGTATCGGCATCCGACAGGGAGTCTGCCTTCGGTGCATGTCGTGATGCGGTGGAAAGATTCAAAAAATTGAAGTGTGTATATAAAAAGGAGCTGTTTGTGGAATAAGTCCGATTATTTTCTCTGTGACATTGGGAAAAAGTTAAACTTAAGTTCATGCTCGCCTTAGCCTCAAATTGATTTCCAGCTTTTCCATGGATAATTTTATTGCATCATCAGGTTTTTTATCTTTATTCATATAATCCCTAAAGAAGGATCTTACCTCTTCTGCTCTTTCGATACCGCATATCGGAACAATCCCTTCAATAACCCTCTCATAATGGATGGGATGCAACTTCTCAAGCCTGTTCAAGTTGGACAGGTACCATTCCCACATGTAATCTATTGCGTACGGATTTTCAGCCAGATAGCCTATAGGAATAAACTTGTTTCTGTCGGGGACTTTATCCAGAATATACTTCTGTGCTTTTTCGATGATTGACTTTTCCCTGAAACTTCCTAAAGCAATTAGTATATTCATCCTTTCATGCTCACTTTGAGATGAATTGAGCTTTTTATCAAACCATTCAAAGGTTTTTCCATTGCCAAAAAAAGCTCCTGTCCGCATCGCACTTTTTATTATGTCGGGATTGATGGGTTTTCCTTGCATAATGGATGAAAATTTGTCATCTGCAAATTCCGCCGTATATTTTGAGCCATAGAGAACGGCATGCCATATAATTTGATCCCTCAATATTGAAATTGTGTGTTTTTCATTTGGGTCCGGTTCATAACCAATACTTGAAAGAACCCTTTCAAGAAATGGTTTGCCAAAGGAGGCAACCGTTTCTCTCTTTTTTCCTTCCATGACTAAATATGCATTAAATAGATTGTCTGCAATACTTATAAGGGGCAGAAAGGCGTCTTCATTTTCAAAGTTGGAAAGAAAGTTCATATAGTCGCTAATGGAAGCATCTGAGCTTTTTACCAGGGCGTACAGATCGTTCTGAAGTCCCCACCTGTCCCGGGGAGGCAATTCTTTACTTAATATCCGCCTCCCAAGTAAAATCAGGTCTCTTTCTTCTTTATACTTAACCCTGTAAAATCCTGTCTGTCCATAGTTTACTTTATATGCCGAAGCATTGGGGCCAATAGCAATACTTGTTGCTTTATTATCAAGAAGGGTTACTATTTCTTTTGAGTCGCCATTCTCATAAAAAATTTTGATAGTAATGGGAACCAACCACTCCTGGCTTGTATTATTCGGAAGACATGTAAATCGTCGCTGGGTTAAAACCAGTCGGTCCTCCTCTCTATTTGCTTCAACAACGGGGAATCCTTTCTGTTCAATCCAGCTTTTCATCATAAGGGTAATCGGCTTATCGGAGACTTCCTCAAAGGCTTCCCATAGATTATGACTTGATGCACAGCTATATGCATATTTTTTTAAATATAACCTCAGTCCATCTTTAAGATTATCCCCGCCTATATATCCTTCAATTTGTCTTAAGACACTTCCGCCTTTATTATATATAATGGGGGCTGTACTTACATTAATTACCACATGTTCGCCTCCGGGGAGTTCTATTGGGATAGTTTCCAGTAGGGCATCCCTATTAAGGGCAATACTTGTTTCGCTGTGAAGAAACTGATCCCAGACCTCCCATTCAGGATAGTAGTGACTCACAACTCCATAGCCAAAATATGTCGCAAAACTCTCGTTAAGCCATAGATATCTCCAATCCGAGGGTGTCACAAGATTTCCGAACCATTGATGGGCCATTTCATGGGCAATTACCTCACAAATCCTGTGTTCACCTGCCCTGGACGTTATATCGGGATAATGTAAAAGTAAATTTTCTCTGAATGTTATTGCGCCCCAATTTTCCATTGCCCCGGCAGCGAAATCAGGGACTGCTATCAAATCAAGCTTTGGTAGGGGGTACTTTATTCCATAATAATCTTCACAAAATTCAAGGGATTTTATTCCGAATTCCAGCCCAAACTTAGCATATTTTGTCATCTGAGGCATTGTTATCGCACGAAATATAACATCTCCAGAATTTTCCATAAACTCAAACTCACCAACACCAAAAAAAAGTAAATAAGTTGACATTTTTGGTGTTTGCTGGAATCTTACTAACTTCCTATTATCACTCAGGCTTTTCTGTTCAATGATCGGCCCGTTGGATATGGCCGAAAGTTTTTCATCAATTACCATTTCAATATTAAAGGTTGCTTTTTTTACCGGATGATCAAAACACGGAAATGCTCTTCTGGCGTCACTTTCTTCAAACTGGGTCACTGCTATGTATTTCTCACTACCATCATGGACATATTTACTTCTGTAAAAGCCTGCCATCTTATCATTCAACTCTCCTTTATAATCGATTTTCAGGTTTATTCTGTCGGACATTTCCTCCGGAAAGGAAATGATTATATCTTCTTTATGTTGGTCCTTATGAAAAGGGCAGTCAAGAAACATCCCATCCATCTTAACTTTACAGCTAAATAGAGTCAATTCCAGTGAATTCAAAGTAATCTTTTTTATCGGTTTTAATGCTTCAACCAGGATTTCCGTATTTCCGGCAAAGGTGAAATTTATTAAATCCGGTTCCAGGTGAATTTTATAGTGTATTGGATTTACATTGTTCATATTCACTCCCCGATTAAAGTGTATGACCTATTACTATCCATGCCGTTCAATATTAAATATGGGTTATTATTCAGTTTTTATGGTAACAAATGATATAACAGATGGGCATGTTCAGGCGTTCTTCCTTTCAGCTATGTGGAGGCTTTGCCTTTCTAACTTCTTTCCCCCCCAAACCATTTATACTATGCCCATTTTTTCTATAACTTATTATATAACCACGCAATTATAACTCCACCGATAAAGCCGTCCACAAATGCCCAAACTGTCCCGATCATGATTCCCAATGGTGTTGCTTTATAGCCGATATACAATGCAGAGCTTATCTCTACAATTGCCGTCCCCCAATCCAACAACCAGGCCATTATACCAAGAAAAAATATGCCGGCTGCCCAGGTAATACCTAAAGATAGTCCTAAACTAAGTATATTCAAATTATTTTTCTCCGCCATTTTTTCCTCCTCTTCTTTAATTGTATTAAATGGCTATTTTGTTAATTTACCCTTTAGGATAAGTTTTTCTAAAATTTCACAAGCTTAATAAGCTGCCAATTTATCCCAAAAATTGCTAATAGATATGGTTTTCAACTTTATAGTTTTTTGTTAACGATATAATTCAGAATATAAAATTATTTTCTTTTTTCATAGATTTTTTATTATATTTCCATTTTATCATAAGAAAGGGATAATTCTATTATCTTTTCCGTCACTACCATTAATATATTTAAGACTTTAATGAACATTCTTAACTGCTAAACTTGAGTGTTTAGTAAATATTAATTAAAAAGGTCAGGAAACTTCAATAAACGATTATGACATATTCATTCCATTAAATCAAATTTTGTGATATATTCTCCGTCATCATAGAAATATGATAAGAGGAGCAGTGCAAAAAATGTTTAAGATAAGTAATAGAGGTTTTACACTCATTGAGCTTATGATCGTTGTGGCTATTATAGGAATCCTTGCCATGATTGCCATACCAAGCTTTATTGGCTTCCAGCTTAAAGCAAAAACTGCGGAAGCAAAAAAAAATCTCGGGGTGCTGTGGACGTGTGAGCAGGCATATATGGCAGAATTTGACAGATATTTATCTGCCGCTATAGCCCCAAGGGCAGTTGCTGCCCTTGATAAGAAAAAATCGACATGGGCTACGAATAATAGTTTTACTGATTTAGGATTTAATCCTGCTGTTTCTGTTTATTATTCTTATGTAATTACTACACCTGGAGGTAATGAAACAACTTTTAGTGCTGAAGCTTATGGCGATCTGGATAATAATGATGTGATAAGCACCTGGAGAACGATTACAGACAGAGGTATAGAAAGAGTTACTGCAGGTGATATATATTAAGTTTTTACCAAACCCCTGGGAAAAGTCTATATCTTACCCTTTTAGCATATTCGGAGTATCCGTTAAGTTCCTTATAGAGCGTTTTATCTTCTAACGAAGTACGGATTATTGAAAAAAGAATAATAATTCCTGCCGGAATTAACCCGAAAAGGGAACCTATGATAAGAGGAATCGATACGATCCAGAAAATTCCTGCCATCACCTCCACACCGGTGGAATACAAATTCACTTTTTGCCAACCATGTTAATAAAAACAGTATCCATTTTTTTTGATATTAACTCAAAGGGCGAGCGTTTTTTATATCTTGCCATCAATATTATCAAGCCCGCTAAAATTGTGCCGATTAAAATATTTGGCCAGGCATTAAGTTCCCACTGATGTGCCCAGACGAGCTGCAAATTATCTGAGAAAGGCTTGAAATATGGTATAGGCCACTGATAACCTTCCGGGCCTTTTGATCCGATGAGATCGCATAGAAGATGGAGATGAAAGCAGATAAAGGCCAATAGTGCCGCTTTGACTCGATGGACCCTGGCCAAAGCGAAAACAGCCATGGTTAATAATAATCCGAAGCCAATATTGTGACAGAGGGTGTGGTGATAATTATCCCACAGATATGTGGGTGTTCTGGAATTTCTTGCCATCAGATCGATAATCACACCCATGCCGTCAATATCAGAAAGAACGCCAGAGAGTGTTATGAGAAAACGTTCCCTAACATTAAAGGAAATACTGTTCGAAATCAACCAGCTCATTGCAAAGTGACTTGTGGGACTCATATATTTTCTTTTCTGTACTATCTCAGCATTACCTTCACCCAAAGACAAAATAACTTATTAAAAATTCAAATAGCAAAATGCAAAACTAAAAAAATACCAATGAATAAAAAAATGAAATTAAATTTTTCCATTTTCATCATGGCTTTTTACCTTTTGTACTGCCTAAAAGATTCAAACGCATTTTTTGGGTTTAAGGATGTCCCCCTTGTTCCCCAGGGCTTCTTGAACAAAGGATTGAATACGACATAAAAAAGTCGTCTCAATCCTTAAGGGTTATGCCCCCACTTCATGTTCAAACTCTGGCTTTACATTTTTAGCCGGAATAATTCGCCGCTCAATGTCGGGCCAAATTTTGCGCTTCATCATCCTCAGATCATATTCAGACTGAAGATTTAACCAAAACTGTGCCTCAATGCGAAAATAGCGCTGCAATCTAAGAGCAGTATCGGCTGTGATAGCCCGTTTGCCATTAACGATCTCACTTATTCTATTAGGCGGAACAGCAAGATCTCGTGCAAGCTGATTTATACTGATGCCCATCGGTTCCATGAAATCATCACGGAGTATTACACCCGGTGTAATTGGTTTAAGAAGTTCTTTTATATCCATATTTATACCTCAATGATAATCAATAATTTGGACGTTATAGGCATTGCCATCACGCCAATCAAAACAAACGCGCCGTTGCTTGTTGATGCTGATAGCATATTGACCCTTTCTTTCTCCTCCAAGGGCATGAAATTTGTTTACAGGGTTTAGCATCAATGCATCTAAGCTCGGAGCGGCATGCAAAACCATTAGCCGCTTTCTTGCCTGCCGCTCAAAAGATTGAAAACGTCGCACTCGTTTGTCGTTAAATAATTTTTCAGTGTCCCGGCAGGAAAACGATTTAATCATATGCAAAAGATATTACGTTTTCCGTAATATGTCAAGTATATCATAATATGATTGGTTATGTTACGGTATATTATTAATGGAAGATTTTGTGTATTAAAGAAAAAAGTCTTGAATCCTTTTCTAAAATTTTTTTGCTGGGTTTTTAAATGTAAAATTCTAATATATCAACGATAAGAATATGAAACTACGGCCGGGTAATATTGTGATAAAGGTGCACCATCCAAACAATCGCAAATATTGGAATGAATAAATTGATTATTGGTACAAGGGTCAATAATGTTATTACCAATCCCCCAATATAAACTGCTCTTTTATTTTTTTGCCAAGTTTTTTTGCATTGGCTTTCCCTAAATGATATCCAGCCGCACTTTCAAAAAACTCACGCCCCAATAAATACGTATTAAGTAAGATTGAAATGATAAAATCTATCCCAAAAAAATAGGACGGTAAAACCAGAATATTAAGGAAGAGTGCCCATATGGTAAATGTTATATCATGTTTAAAGTCAGGGAAAAATTTAGGTTCTTTTTTACGGGTTGAATCAGGATAGTATACAAGCTCAACCTTATGAATAGCTTTTTCCTGGAATATGCCGGCAATAAGTGGAATTATTGCCGGCAGCATAAACCATCCACCTATACCTGCTAAAATCCCTATAATAAAATTTAATAAGTTGACATCCCTTTCTTTTTAAAAATTCACGGATGGCGTCATCGTTAAATTTTTGGTGAAGCTTAATTTTTTCAATTTCGTCATCGCTCTTGCCAACCATTGCTTTGTGTAAATCCGTG
>JAXHUS010000371.1:0-4228 GCA_034189305.1 Thermodesulfobacteriota bacterium
TATAGACCATATAGTCAAGGAGTGTCGGAAAATGATTGAAGGGAAAGGGGCAAAGATGGAGTGTTTGGGTGCCCAGGAAGGGTTCGAGATTATCTTATAACATGACTTTTGCCATCTATTTTAAAATCTAGTCTTATCTCATACCAGAAATATTAAATGAAACATAAAAATATTCTTTTATCCCTTTATTCCTCCCAGCCCGGAGGTATTGAAACCTATACCTTTAATCTGGCAAAAATTCTTAAAGAGAAGGGATTTAATATAATAATAATTGCATTTTCCAGTGGGATCATGGAAAAAAAATATCTAAAAAACAATATTGATTACAGGATTTTTAAGGGGGGCAGATATAATCCTTTTTATATTTTTAAACTTATACGGCTTATAAAAAAAGAGAATATGAACCTTATCCATCTTCAGCAGCCGTTACAGGTCATGCCTCTTATTTTTTTCCTTTTTATTGGATTAATATTTAAAAGAAAGATTTTATCAACCTATCATTCCACTATTTCAGCCATTACCATGCAGCATAATCTATCCTTTAAAAAATATTTTGTTAAAAAAAAATATCAATTCATTTATAAATGTGCCTTAAGGGTAAGCAGTATGAATATTGTAAATTCTTATTATCTAAAGAACGAACTGGAAAAGGACTTCGGCAATTTTGACATACAGGTTTCATATAACGGCATTGAAACCTTAAAACCGATAAGTCCGGAAAAGAAAAGGGAAGTAAAAGATTCCCTTTCCTTAAACCGGCAGGACATAATTATCGGAACATTAAGCAGAATATCTCCGGAAAAGGGATTGGAGTTTTTCTTTGAAGTGTTAATGAAGATAAAAAAGTTGACATCCAGTCGTTTAAAGGCAATTCATATCGGCGACTCATCAGACCCAAAAAATAACAAATATAAGACAGAGTTGATGCATTATGTGAAGATGCAAAATTTAGAAAAAGACATAATTTTTACCGGTTTTCAACCGGATCCTTCAAGTTTATTGTCTATTTTAGACATTTTTATCCTTACATCGCGTATTGAATCTTTCGGCCTGGCGGTAATAGAAGCTATGAGTCAGCAAAAACCGGTGGTTGCCTTTGATATAGGGGGAGTAAGGGAAATTGTTATGGATGGAGAAACCGGTTTTCTTGTTCCTTATGGTGATATTAATACCTTTACGAATGTTGTTTTAAAACTTATTGACTCACCTTCTCTCCGAAAAGAAATGGGCGTAGCAGGGTATGAAAGATATTGCAGATATTTCAGCTTAATCTCCATGGGTGACAATATAGAAGGTTTTTACAGGAAAATATTGTGAATTTAGTAACACTTTCAATAATTATTGTAAATCATAACACAAAGAAGCTGTTAGAAGACTGTCTGAATTCCATATACATAAATCCTTGCGCTTTTGAGTTTGAAGTGATTGTAGTTGATAATGCTTCTTGCGATGGGAGTGTTGCAATGGTAAGGGAAAAGTTCCCCCTGGTAAGGATTATAAAAAATGAAACCAACATAGGTTTTGCAAAGGCAAATAACCATGCTGTTCTTAAAAGTAAGGGGGCATTTATCCTTTATCTAAACAGTGATACTTTAGTCCTTAAAAATTCTTTAAACATGATGGTCGATTTTATCAGGCACACAGATGAAGATATTGCATGTATCGGTTGTAAGATATTAAATCATGATTATTCAATCCAGCCGTCTACCCATGGATTTCCCACATTAGCCAAGGAATTTTTACACGCAAATCCCCTGATTAAATCGTTAATTCACCCTGTTCTTAAAGTGCGGCGGCTGAGAGATTGTATTGCTTCCCTTATAGGCAGAGGGAATATCCAGTCCTTTGAAAATTTCAACGTCAAAAGAGAAGTAGATCATGTAACCGGGGCATGTATGGTGGTAAAAAGGTCGGCTCTGGACAAAATCGGTCTTATGGATGAAAATTATTTCCTTTATCATGAAGAGGTTGACTGGTGTTACAGGGCGAGAAAGATGGGATACAAAATAATTTATTATCCAGAAGCTAAAATTATTCATTTAAAGGGTGAAACTTCCGGATTAAAAAAGGGAAAACAACTCCCGACAGAAATGCTTATAGAAAGATACCGTTCCATGTTTTACTTCTATAAAACCCATTATAGCCGTCTATCCAAATTGTTCTTATATTTTATAGTAATGGAGGGATTTACTTTAAGAATAACATATAATCTATTAAAGCTTAATTATAAAGCAGTCAAAGTTTATTATAATATAATGAAGCTTATCTATATGCCCTGATCCCAAAGGTGTAAGGTATAAGGTACAAGGTGTAAGGTTTTTATTACCCTATACCTTAAACCCTATACCCTACACCTTCTTTACTCTTCATAAACAGCTTTTATCTTTTTTTCTTTTTGTCTTTCTAAAAATGCTATTTCTTTAGGAAGGTTTTTATCTCCTTTAAGAATGATCTTTTTCTCTGCAATTTTGGCATCATACTCTTTTCTGATTTCCGCTATCTTTTCTTTCTGAGCCGGGGACAGTTTTACTGCATCTTCCTCATCCTTAAACCTTTCCATAATCAGATCCATTGTGCTTTTTAATTTTTCTCCCATTATATTCCTTCCTTTAGATTTTTATTCTTTGTATTACATCAGTTTTCCGGTTTATTGCAAATAACTCTCTACCCTTTTGTTTAGTCATTTTGATTTTGACACTCATCTGGCATTTTGTGCTTTGACATCTGATGTGTTTCCATTATCTTATATACTTAAGCTAATATCAACTTATATCAGGTTAATATTTACCCTTTGCGGAAAGAAATAATCTGGAGTCTATTTTATACTTTAAAATTGAATACATATCTTTGTATTCCTTATAATATTTTTTAATTGTGGGTACATAATTGATTGTTAAATTTACCTTATCTTGTTCGATCAGTTTTTTTTCCCCATTCAACTTCTGGTATACAAAATGCGTTTTATGTCTTTTTAAATATTTAAGTAGCGATTCTTCTGTTTTTATCCGGTGGTTGGAAACCATATAGCGGACGGCAGTAATCCCCAGATTATAAGCATAGAGGCTGAATATGCGGGCCTCTTTTTCGGGAAAACCATTCTCTTTAAACCAGGAATAATTATTAAGAAAATAGGTTATACCTAAGGAGGTATTTACTTGAGGATTAAAACGAACGTCTATCTTTTCCATATGCTGGGGAGCGCTATGATAATAAGTTTTTAAACTTCCGGCATAAGATTTTTTTATCTCTTTACTGGAAAAATCTCCGGATTTAGACTTAATGGTCTTGAATTGCACTTTAATATTATCACCATCCTGAAAAAAATCAAAATACTGATTTGGGAGATACAGACTGGAGGGATGAATGCCCAATTCAGTGGCGGTTGTCGGTGATATTTGAAAGTAGCCTACTTCTCCGGCAAATTTTGAAATAACCCTGGGTCTGAAACTGCTCTCTTTTTTTACCAGACTTAAAAAAAGAATGGTAAGTTCCTCTTTAACTTCGGGACTGAGATTATCAACTCCATCCATTACAACGCTTATATAACCATACGCCTTTTCTAAAGGGGGAAGAGAGTTAATGAACTGATAGTCCGGCTTTTTTAAAGGCTTTATGATTTTTTCAGGAACTTTCTCTTTTCTGATTTCAGGAATGGGTTTAGTACGGGCAAAATACTGGCATGAGGAACCGATTAACATGGAAAAAAGTAAAATATTAAGCAGATGGGCGATTCTCTTTCTTTTTTTTAACACTTTTTTGTATCCTGTCATTTTATTAATTGTATACCGTTCACTGAAGATATACCTTCCAGATTGGGTCTATGTTAAGTTTCTCATTGAATTCTTAAGTGCATTTATTTTTGCTTTAGATTTTATGCAATTGTTAAATTATCGTCCCTCTTAATTGGTTTGTAATCCCAAATATTTCATTTTTTGGAAATGATCTGGTTGTTTCATAAATCTTGTTAGAGAATTCTATAGCATCATTATATACTTCTAACTTTTCAAAATTGAATTGCATATATTATCCGCTATCATTAATCAATCATCTAGTATATCGTTTCATTAAAACATATACATATTTCGTTAGCAAAAATGACAAATTTCAAAATCCAAATTACAAAATGCCAAAAATAGTGATCGGTAAACAGTATTTTGTTTTTTTTTGCATTTGACATTCATTTGACATTTGAGCTTTGATATTTGAATTTTATTTGTAACTATTTTAT
>JAXHUS010000372.1:0-3917 GCA_034189305.1 Thermodesulfobacteriota bacterium
ATTATTATGACAGGATTCACAACTTCGTGCCTTTTTTGTTATTGTATGGGGTTGAATTGGATTGGTAGAGAATCCTGAAGGATATTTTTTAATGTCAGGAGAAAAAATCCTGTTTTTATTAGTTATAGTGCCGTCACTGTCAATCTGGGTATAAAACACCTGGGACCCGGGTATAAAAGGCGACACTTTCCCTTTTCCATTTATACCGAGAATAGGTTCTTCCCATCTTATATAAAATGGGTGGGATTCCCACTTCCCGGGGGATGACTGTAAAACAGCACCTTCTCCGGTCCCTTCGCCCCAGTCTATCGGACTTTTTTGTCTTAAATCACACCTTGCATAAGATCCGTAATACTGGGTTGCCGTCCTGGCGTGACATGCATAACATTCAAGCTGGGTTCGGCCTTTTATGGTATCCATATGAGCCGGTATCTGCATTGCTACCGGAAGGGAATCATTTTGTTTCATCCTTCTAAGAACAGGTACATTGAGTTTTTTCCCTTCTATTTTTGTAGTCAGATATACATCATCATCCTGGAAATTAAGATTTTTAAGTTTTTCTCCCCGTTCATCCTTTAAAGTAGGGTAAGCATCCGTATTGCCGTGACAGGTTTCACATCGAACCGCCACGGCGGACGACATTCTGTCATATATTTTGCCATCCCCGTGCACATCTTTTGAACTGTGGCAGTCTATACAGTCCATACCCCTCTGGAAATGAATGTCTTCTTTTACATGAATTGTGTTTACCCCGTAAAGTTGTTGCTGGTCTCCCAACCCATTTTGTTTAGAGTAATTCGGAATCTTGCCGGTATACCCGAATCCAATAATCCTGCCCTCACCGCCATTATGACAATGCAGGCATTGTTCTGTTGGGACTTTTATAGTTATTTCATGTAAAGCCGGATGTCCTGCCTCGTCTTTCGGGATTGTCTTATCTTTTGAATGGCTGAATCCATCATTTCCATAGATTACATGGCATGCACTGCAACCGCCGGATCTATAATGCCCGGCCATTTCTTTTCCTTCCGTCCAGAGATGACAGGAAAGACAATTATTGCGCAGGAAGTTGTCAACAGGTGAATTGGAAGCTCTGGGCAAAGCCTTCAACTTAGCATTGGCCCTGGTTCCGAAAAGGGCATTTTTTGTTGTCTGTGCGCCCCACATAAATCTTGTTGCCGCTATTTCTCCTGCGGATGTGGCCATTATAGAATTTAAAGTTCGTGGAACATGATCAATTTCTTCATTTGAAGTTACAGGATTTATTGGAAATTTTGATTTTTCCTGATGACACTGTCCACAGGTTCTTTCTATTACTCTAAAATCCCCTGGATTTGTAATCATTCCATTATGGGCCTCGGATTTTGTAGTCCCTATAGGATTTCCAAAATGGCAGATTACACAATTAACATTCTCTTTAACCATTTTTTTATTAACTTCTTCAATCCCTTTATGGCAACTTTCACATCCTTCTTTCAAGGCAGTATCCAGACCGACTTCGTCGGGATTATAACTTTCACCCTTTGCCATGACCGTATAAGAAAAAAAGATACCTATTATAAATATAAAGAATGGTGTTACTTTTCGTTCCAAATGATTTTCCCTTTTATTTATTACTGTTATAAAGAGGCTACGCCTTTGATTTTATTCTGACCAGCATCTCCTTTGAAGGTTCAGCGCCACAAATCGGGTCATTATATGCATCATTTACAAGAACAAAGGCATTTTGTTCCATCTTTCCGGCATTCGTAAAAATTCCTTTTGTAGCATTGGAAGGTGATAAAATCCAGACAACCCCCTGCTTTAAATCCGCATTTAACTTTACCGTATACCCTTCCCTACCGGTCTTTGTTTCAAAAAAGATCATATCCCCTTCTTTTATATTATATTTTTCCGCATCAAAAGGATTTAGTTCCGCCCTAATATCAGATGTTTTTTCCTCTTTTTTTAGATCCGCCATACCCATTGTCAAAATAAGGGGAAATTTATCCGCCAAAGTCGGAGTTTTTTCCTTGCTCTCAACCGGGGGGACAAATTCAGGATAGGGATTAAATCCAAGTTCTGCAAGGGTTTCACTTCTAAACATTACCTTTCCTGCCGGGGTATTAAATTTTTTATAGTGGGGATGGGGAAAAAGATTCTGGTGGGAATATAAAGGCAGTGCCTTAATTGGTGAACTTTTTAGCCTTTGATGTTTTATCTTTGAGCTTCCTGGATTTTCTTCTCCCATTTTATCAATAATGCCTTCAAAGGATGTATCAAATTCCTTTTTATACCCTAAAATATTTCCAAGCCGGCAGATGGTATCAAAAAGGGGTAAGCATTCCCCTGCCGGAGGTATGACTTTTTCAGAAAGCTTTAAATAAGAGTTGCCAGAAGGCCATTGGTTTCCAACAATCTGGTCTGCTTCAAGACATAATGCCTGAGGCAATATAATATCCGCATAAGCCCCTGTATTGTCAATTCTATTGGCTATACAGACAAGAAAATTCAGTTTTTTTAATGCAGTTTTCCCTTTCAATGTATTTGAATGGACAAGTAGAGGGTTTGCACCGGCACAAAGTAAAGAACGAATTTTATAAGCAGATCCCTGATAACCGTTCTGATAAACATAACGAAGATTGTAAGGCGTTCTCTTCTCGGATATTGCGCATCTGAAAATATGTTCCCTCCAATAATTATCATCACCATCTGCATTCAATAAATCCCATAACCTATTTGTATCGGAAAATCCAACAGGTAATACAACAAGTTGTTTTTTCCCTCTATCATCAATTTTTAAGCGATCCTCTAAAGAGAGATATCCTTTTAAAGGATTTAGAGGAAAGGTATAATAACTATTGCCGCCCTGTCTGTTTATATTTCCCGTTAAGGCGATTAAATTGTGGATAGCCCTTGAATTTTGCACCCCGCTTGAATGCATGGATACACCCCTCCCCCCTAATATTAATGCAGGTTTTTCCTTTGCATAGGTAATTGCAATACTTTTAATCTTTTCCGGGGGTATCCCAAGCCTTTTACCAACAGTATCAGGGCTATATTCCGATTTTAATGCAATATCCTTAAAGCCCTCAAATCCCCATCCCCAGTCTTCTATAAATTTGTTGTCATATAAGCCTTCCTTTATGATTACCTGTGCCATAGACCAGGCAAGAAGCCCATCATAACCGGGAAGCATGGGAATCCATATCTGATTGTTTAAGTTCTGTACCTTCTTTGGATCAATAGTAATGATTTTTACATTTTCTTTTGCTTTCTGTTTTATAATCTCCTGAATTCCCGGGGATGTATCTGCATTAGGATTATACCCCCAAAATATTAAACATTTCGCCCTTTTAATGTCCTCCAGATTAAAACATGGGAACTCCCCGACGGTAAAATATCCTCCATAGCCCCACCCCCTTTGGCCGGACAGGGCAGGTGAAAACAGGTTCGGACTCCCCATAGAATAAAAGAGTCTGGGTAATAAAAAGTAGGCTTCAAGACCGATATTTTCTCCCAGATAACAGGCTATCGCCTCGGGTCCTTCTTCGCGTATAATGGCAAACCATTTATCCCGTATAATACTTAAAGCCTCTTCCCAGCTTATGGTCGTAAATTCTCCCTTACCTTTTTCTCCCTTTCTTTTTAAGGGTTTCAGTACCCTTTTTGGATGATATATTAATTCCTTTAAAGAACTTCCCCATTGACAAAGATGTCCCAGAGATTCAGGGTCTCCAGTCAGACCTTCTATTTCTGCAATCTTTCCCCCTTTTATCTTAACCTCCATACCGCAGCCAAAAGAACATAAACTGCACCTGGTTTTAAATGCTTCCTGCCCTTTTTCCTCAAGGGCAAAAATACTTTTTTCAAAAAAGGGATTAAGGGTTAGAGAGGAAAAGAATCCAACGCCACAAAATTTTAGAAAGTTCCTTCTG
>JAXHUS010000373.1:0-4083 GCA_034189305.1 Thermodesulfobacteriota bacterium
TTTTGTGGCAGGTTACGGGTATCCACCCCGTTTTTACATCCCCAGATAAAGGGGAATAATAAGCCGCATAACAATAACATTCCCATCCTTTTTAACATTTAAATACTCCTCGATAATAATCTTAAACCTATTCCAGGCCTGCAAACACCCATTACAAAGGATAAATCTGTCAATAAGCTCAACCTTTTAATCCCTTCCATACAATATGCATTCTTACTCTATATTTTCCTGTACCTACTATTTAATGTTATCATTTTATCTCCCGTGAAGAAAAGGGTAAAAGAATAAGGAAAGGAAACGGTTAAATTTCATATCAAAAACACTCCCTCCGGTTTAAATATTCAACAATTATATATATACATAGGAAGAGCTATACAAGAACGATCCTTATAATTAAGAAAGAGATAATCTTGCATAAGTTGGTGCGCGGATTGATGCTTCTTAAGCCCTGGATATATTCCCGAGACCGCTAAATATTTCTTTCAAATGATGTGCGTTAAGGTCTGTAAATATTGTTCGGATTATTATATACTTGCAGTAACTTTTTAAATTACGTTCAGAGGGGTAATGCTTTATGAAAAAAAAAGACAACCGGTTTGTCAGGATTATTCATAGTGAGTATACCAATCTAATAATGGGTATACTCCTTGTATTATGTGGTTTTTTTGAATTATTTCAGGATACGCTGCATGATATCCTGGGGATAAGAATTGGGGCTCATCACGGCATCATAATTTTTGGTCTTTTCCAGGTGATCAATGCCTTGATAGCTATTGTACAGGGGCACCAATACATGTTCGAAAAGGTTGACAAGGAAAATAGAAGAGTAATATTGTAAAATGTATTAAAAATATCCTATCTTTTTCTTCTTCCTTTAGTCTTTTTTTTAGGTACAATTTAAACTACTTATAAATAATCTATAGCTGTACTAAAATCTTGCACATAATCACAGGAAAAGATTGTCTATATGAAACAGGAGGAAAAGGCAAGGCAAAGGATTGACCAGATGCTGGAAGCAGCGGGCTGGAAGGTTCAGGACCTCAGGGGATTAAATCTTGCAGCCTCTCTGGGTGTGGCTGTCCGTGAATTTTCTCTTAAATCTGGAATTGCCGATTATCTGCTTTTTGTGGAGAGAAAGGCTGTTGGGGTCGTGGAAGCAAAGCCGGAAGGCACCTCATTAAGCGATGTTCTTGAGCCTTTTGCAGAAACCATGAATGACAAATTTAAAAGGTGGCTGTCAGGCAGGAGAGATTTGCAAAAGGGTATTTTTCAGAGAGAACCGTGTGGTACGAACAGAAAAAGAGGCATAGGATGAAGTATAATGCCAATACTCACCACCGTCGGTCAATCCGATTAAAAGATTATGATTATTCCCAGATAGGTGCATATTTTGTGACGATATGTACGAAAAACAGAGAATGTTTGTTCGGGGAAATATCGGATAGGAAGATGGAATTAAACGATGCAGGTGTAATAGTGGCAGAGGTATGGAACGATCTGCAAAATCGTTTTCCTGTTAAATTGGACGAATATGTGATAATGCCAAACCATGTTCATGGGATAATAATTGTTAATAATGTAGGGGCAATTCATGAATTGCCCCTACAAATGAATAAAAACAAACGAAGACTCTGGGTAAAGAAAAAGGTATGCTCGGGGTTATCTTCAGAAAATCCCAGAATAAAATTCAGGACCCTGCGAAGCTCAGACGTCTGATTATTGTTTATCAATGATGAAACCTGGGTCGGTTTGGATATTGATGTAAAGGGAGAAATTTATGAAGGGCTTTTGCAGAAGAATGCTGAGGATATAAAGAGTGGGGCAGGGCAGTATTTTACTCCAAGACCGCTTATCAAAGCACTGGTTGAAGTGGTGAGGCCAGAACCAAAGATGACCATGTGTAACCCGGCATGCGGCACAGGTGGGTTTATTCTGGCCGCTCATGATTACATATCGGAAAAGTATAAATTAGATAAAGAGCAGAAAAGGTTTCTCAAATTTAGTACCTTCAAGGGAAAAGATATTGTTGATAATGTGGCAAGGCTGTACGTGATGAACCTTTATCTCCATGGTATTGGTGGAGATTAAAGCCCTGTAGAGGTGGGCGATGCTCTTATCTCCGACCCTGGAGATCGCTTTAACATGGTACTCACAAATCCGCCCTTTGGCAAAAAGAGTAGCGTTACCATAGTTAATGGTGCAGGTAAGGTTGATAGAGAGTCCCTGATTTACGAACGGCAGGATTTCTGGGCAACAACGTCCAATAAACAACTGAACTTTCTCCAGCATGTTAAAATATTACTGAAGATTAATGGGAAAGCGGCCATAGTAGTCCCTGACAATGTCCTCTTCGAGGGTGGCGCCGGTGAGACGGTGAGAAAAAAATTACTTCACGAATGTGATGTACATACCCTGTTAAGGCTCCCTACCGGCATATTCTATGCGCAGGGTGTCAAAGCGAATGTCCTTTTCTTTGACAGAAAATCCGCAAGCGAAAGACATTGGACTGAAAAGCTCTGGATATACGATTTACGAACTAACAAGCATTTTACCCTTAAAACAAATCCCTTGAGATATAATGACCTTCAGGACTTTATTGAGTGCTGCAACCCGGAGAACCGACATGAAAGGAAAGAAACCGAGCGTTTCAAAGCCCTTAGTTACGATGAAATTATGCAACGAGACAAGGTAAGCCTTGACATATTCTGGTTGAAAGACGAGAGCCTTGAAGACTCTAAAAATGCTTCTTTATTGAATGCCTATGCAGGATGCCTTTTATAAAGTATTTATTAATTCCTTTTATAAAGAGGATAAGACAGGATTCCCTGGTTTAGAACAACAATATCTTTTGTTTTACAACGCCTCCGTCCTTTTTTTTCTAATTCTATGGCCTGGGAAATTGAGGAAGCCGGTATGAAACCCATGGCTTTTATTTTTTCAGGTTTTCCCTCCGGATTAACATAAATTATTTTATATTGACGGGAATAGAGAACATTTTTAGGAATGTTATAATTTTCCATAACTGAAACACCGGGAAAAGAGACGTCATCTGTTTTAAATATTTCCTGAAGTTCCTGGTTATTCTTTTTTTTAAAAAAGATGAATCTGTCCAGAATACCTTCCGGTATTTCATATCCCGGAGAAAAGAGAATTATTGTCCCGCCTTTTTTTGTTCCCATTGATGCAATCCCTATTGCTTTAAGATTTTGAGGGGGCATTAGATAAGGATAGGTACTTATAATAGTAATGTCCGCCTTTTGAGATAAAATGACCGCAAAATTTTCCTTAATGAAGTTTGCCCCTTTAGCATGGGCTTTAAAAGGATCCCCACTAAAAACTTCAAGCACTTCTCCTTTTTCATTATTGACGGTGTTTATTATAAAATTCAATCCCACCTGCCGTGCCACCTCACAGGATATTTCATAAAAGAGATTACCATTTAAAGCACCATAGGCTTCTCCCCTCTGATATCCGAAGATTCTGTGATGGTCTACAATGTTTTTATAATCACAAATGCCGGGACATATAATTTTAGTCCCTCCGCTAAAACCTGATTGATGGTGAGGAAGTATTGAACCAATACCAATTTTTACCTGTGCTTTAATAGCCAGAGGATTTATCTTGAAATGTAAAGTGTGATCATTTTTCGTAATTGGTGACAAAGAAACAAGATCAGAAGAAGAGGCATTATGCTGATGTGACCGGTAATTTTTAGTAACTTTTTCCCCCAATTTTAAATTGATTTCGTTTTGAGTCATAAGTCTGTGGGTTCCCCCGCAAATAAGAATATCTATATTTTCCTTTTTTATTCCGTGGGTTTTTAGATAAGGCAGCAACACTTTCAAAATTTCTCTTGAGGGGGTGGATCTGGTATTGTCATCTATAAGTATTACTATCCTTTCCTCCTCTTTTAAAAGTTTTTCAAGGGGGGGGGAATTAATTGGGGAATTTATTGAATCAATAATTGCCTTTTTTAAATTAATAAGAGGTGAAACACATGGTCTTTCCAGGGAGTTTAAAACTTTCCAGGAATCCGGTATTTCAAATGCATATTCTTTATCACCGAAAAAAATTCTCATAATT
>JAXHUS010000374.1:0-5085 GCA_034189305.1 Thermodesulfobacteriota bacterium
AATCTCTATTATTTCAAGGGGAAAAGCCAAGTAAATTCCCTTTTTCCCTTTAAGTTTATACGTACCTTGCACTTATAATTACTTTTTTACAGAAAAAAATCTAAAGATAATAAATTACCTCATACATCATTTTAATTGAAATTGTCAAGACTAAAACAGACTAAAACAAACACCTGGAATTTCCCCAATTTATTTAAAATCGAATTATCATTTCCCTTTTGCCCTATCTCTTCATTATTTCTACCGTCATATAGAGTTATTGAGTCTATTTTTGGAAATGCCCTTTGTTTCATCCCTCTTGCACCTTAAAATCGTTAAATTGACTCTGTAACGCAAAGGATCGGCACCCATGACCCATTCTATAAAAATTTTTGGCATTAGGATTTTAAACTTCCTTTGACGTTTTTCTTATTTTAAGAGCAAGGTTATTCATCATATTTTATTATTATGTCCATATCCACCATGGTATAATCGATCCGTCGCCGTATACAATTATATCAAACATAGCATGTCCGGAGACAGGAGATAAGCTGTTTTTTGAATATTCTTTTATAATGCCGAATATTATCCCTACCAAAAAGGTCCATTCTATCAAAAATAGAAAATTAATTTCAAAATATGTGTGTCTTGATAAAAAGAAGACTGACTTGTAAATTGTATGAAATAATGAAGCAAAAATAATTGATAACATTATTCCAACCTGTCTTAACTGTTTTTGTAAAAAACCCCGAAAAAGTAATTCTTCAGTTGCACCAATAACCGATGCAATAATAGCGAAATATGTTAATCTATAAGGTAAAATAGCAATTTTTAAATAATCTCTGTAAATTATACCGAATAATAATCCAACAAGTGACCCTATAACAACATAATAAATAATATTTCTTGATTGTATGCATATATCAAATAAGTTTTGAAAATCTCTAAAAGAATTAATTTTAGAACTGATGATAAAAATTATAATTAATAATCCGAATGTGGAACATATAAAACAATAGACAGTATTATGGGGAAAATAAGAAAAAATTACCAATCCCATAAGAAATAGAAAAGTTTCAATAAGTATCGGCCGCCTTCTGTTATCAACCCTAATCATATCTTTAACTTAATTTCTAATTCTCTTGAAAACCGATAACATCATTTTCATTACAATTATAATAGGAATAATTAAAAGGAGCCATCCGGAACCTAAACATACACCTGCATTTGGAATGATAGTCGTATTGGGCAAATTATTTTGTACCTTTGATATTTTTGCGGGATCATTTAATATATCCTTTGATATTGATAAATATTTCAATTCCTGCAAGTCAAATAATGAATTTATATCAATATCCATATTGTTTATACTCAAAAAATAAAGACGATTTAGTTGCTTTAATAAATCTATATGCTGGATATTCTTACACCCGATAAGCTCAAGAACTTCAATATTTTTATGTGCTTTAATAAATCCTTTGAAATCCTTCTGATTAATTTTCTCAGGGAAGGAAAACCACAATAAAGATGGCAATTGATTGATTTTGCTTATCTCTTGAAGCTTGTCACAACCTGTTAAGTTAATCACCTTTAAATTCGTAAGATTGTGTATATTGCTAATGTCAACCAGGGAATTACATTCAATCAGGTTAAGCTCTGTAAGGTTTGAAAAATTATTTAAAAATTTTATATTAGTGATTTTTGAATGAATTATGCTTAATGACCTAAGCTTTTTAGTGCTTTTGAAAAATGTATCTTCCTGGGGTTGACTTAAATTGGTAATTATTAGTTTTGTTAATTTCGGTAACTTTAATAGTTTATCTATATCCGTACTACTCCCATCAATATAAAGTAATTCTAAATTGTTTAATGTACGTATGGATTCGAAGATTTTTTGATTAAAACTCAAATCAGGAACTACAAGCCAGGTTTGATTAAACATTTTCAGAATTTCATGAACATCTTTTATTTCATCTTCTATTAAAATTCCTATATCGGGTTTTACATCAGATATTTTTTTCAATAAATATAAGTAGTTTGAAGGGAGTTTTTTTGAAATAATTATTGAGCGTAAATTTTCTAATTCTTTAAAGCTTATATTGCCTAACCAATTTATTATCTCATTATTGTCATCTATTCTAACGGTAATAATTTTATCATTTAAAAGAAATCTGGAATGTTGATTACTAAATTCCAGACTATTTCCGTCATTTTTCAAATATTGATAAATAAAAAAGTCTTCATTATTACCTTTATTATTAAACATTACGGCAACTAAATCCTTATGAAATACCGGAAGGGCAGACAGACCATCTTTGTTATTTGAAACAGTCCATGTCAGATTAGATTTGGAAAAATTATAATATGATTGTGCCCCCTTTAATTCAACAATTTGATATGTCTCTTTTTGTTTGTTTAATAAATAGAAGGCGCCTGTAATGCCGCATAATAATATAATCAGGGAAATTAAAATATATTTTTTCACAGCAGTGCTCCTATTTTGTTGGCGGTTTATCTTACAAGTCGTCTCATTACATAAAGGTCGGGCAGAGAATCATTTACTCACTCCCAGAGACATCAACCTGCTTTAACAAGGTGGGTGAACTTCACGAACAACCCTCTTCATTCCGGGAAGCTAAAATACTCCCAACCATTTAAGACAGCATGGGCTATTACCATTAAAAACCAATACTATAGTATATCTTATAAACACTTTTTGCATATATCTTAATTAATTTTAAAAGTAGGATCTAAATAGTCCCTCAAAAAGTCTCCCATAATATTGAAGGAAATGGTTAATAAAAATATGGCAAGACCCGGGAAAATAACCATCCATGCGGCTGAATAGATATAAATTCTATCCAGACTGATCATTGATCCTAAGGTGGGGTAGGGGGGCTGTATCCCAAGTCCTAAAAAACTTAAGGCCGCCTCGGAAAGAATAAAACTGCCGACTTTCAGACTAACTGCCACGATAATTACGGAAATACAGTTGGGAAGGATATGGTTGAATATTATTCGCAGGTTTGAGCACCCCATCACTTTTGCTGCTTCCACCATCTGCGACTCCCTTAATGAGAGAAACATCCCCCGAGAAAGTCTGGCAAAGGTAGCCCAGCCTATTGCACACAGTGTAATTATCAGAGTATATATCCCCGGCGTCATAACAACACTTATGGCTATTGCTAAAAGCAGGCTCGGAAAAGCCAGAACAAGATCGATAAGCATTGTTACAATAAAATCGAAAATTCCCCCAAAATACCCCGCCATAATACCAAATATAAGGCCTATCATCATTGCGCCGATGGTTGCCCCCACACCCACGAGAAGGGATACCCTCATTCCATAGATAATCCTGCTTAATATATCCCTCCCTTTGCTGTCCGTTCCGCATGGATGAGCTAAACTTGGTGATTCACTTATTCTGTAAAGATTAATTCCCAGGGGATCATAAGGGGCAATTATTGGCGCAGACATTGCAGTGCATATAAAACCAATAATTATAATAGAGGCGACAAAAGCAAGTTTATTCTTTATTAAAAGAGACAGGATCATTAAATTCTTTCTATTAGTTTTTCTTTTCATACCTTATCCTTGGATCAAGAAAGTAGTAGGAGATATCAACCAGTAAATTAACAAGGACAAATACCATTGCGCCGGTAAGGACACAACCCATAATAACAGGGTAATCCCGTTTTATAATTCCTTCAAGGGCATACCTGCCCATACCGTCCCAGCTAAAGATGGTTTCAGTTAGAACAGAACCGTTTAAATAACTGCCAATATCAATGCCTATGATGGTGATAATAGGAATCATGGCGTTTTTTAATATGTGTTTAAAAATAACCTGAAACCTGGACAGGCCTTTTGATTTTGCCACAAGAACAAAGGGCCTGGACATAAATTCCATAACCGCTGACCTTGTTATCCTGGCAATATAAGCACAGGAATTAATGGCCAGGGTGGCGGCGGGAAGGACCAGGTATATTAATTGATTTTCACCCCTTCCACCCGGGGGAAACAGGTGCAGTTTTAAAGAAAAGACAAATATCAAAATAAGCCCCACCCAGAATACTGGAATTGAAATGCTTGCAAGGGAAATAAAAGAAAGCAGCCTGTCCCAGAAGGATGAAGAAAAAAAGGCCATAAGAATTCCCATCCCGATACCTACTATAATGGCAAAAAGCATGGCGGCAGATGCAAGATAGATTGTATGGGGCAGCTTTTCTTTAATATCTTCAATTATCTTACGGTTGGTATAATAAGACCTTCCCATCTCTCCCTGTAAAAGTAATTTTAAATATCCAAAATACTGCTGCCATAACGGCATATCCATACTTAAACTCTTCCTGATGGATTCTATTGTCTCTTTATCCGCCCTTTTCCCAACCATTCCATATACCGGATCTCCAGGAATCTTTTGCATTAACAGAAAAGTTATAAAAGTTATTCCGATTATGGTGGGAAAAAATAGAAGGATTCGTTTTATGAGGTAGTTTTGCATTTATTTAATCGACATCCAGACCGAAGCATATCCAACAAGGAGCCCTTTTGTGTAAGCCCGAATTCTGTTGTCTGCAATTGTTATTTCGACGCAATGAAACCACCTATTATTGCCAATATTGGTTTCAACTTTTTCTGAATCGGATCTGCATCTACACCAAAGTTTTCCAGAGCTGTTGCTCCGAGCAAGAAAAGAGAACCCTTTGGCGCAAAAATCACCGGACATGGGATACAACCTTCAATCCCTTCGATCTGAAAATCACAGAAACCGAACAGCCTTGTATCTGTTCGGCCATCTACGAGAATCAAATTCCTTTTGCTTGATGGTTCTACATCTATTCTTCCAAGATAATTTTCAGGAATAAAGGAATAAAGGGCTCCAGTATCAACCCAAAACTCTTCTTCAAAGAATTGTTTAGGATTCTTGCTATTGGAGACTTTGACCTTTTTTTTGAACATACCACTTATCTAGAATGATGATAGTTTTAATGTCATTGCATAGAGAAAGGAGCAAAGTTATTAAAAATTTTATCACATATGATTTGGGAATGTAAATACCATATTGTATGGGTACTGAAGAGACGGGGGAAGATAATATATGGG
>JAXHUS010000375.1:0-2227 GCA_034189305.1 Thermodesulfobacteriota bacterium
GCTTGAGCTTGGTAAGTATTCAAAGGAGGCCCATTCAAAAATAGGAAAACAAATTGCTGAACTTAAGATCGATCTTTTATTTACTTTAGGAGAGATGTCCCACCATATATGTAGAAATGCAGTTCTTTCAGGAATGGATGAAAACTCTGTATATAGATGCAAGGATCACAAAGAAATCGCGGTTGGTTTAAAAAAAATATTAAAGGCAAATGATCTGGTCTTAATTAAAGGCTCTCGTTTTATGGAGATGGATAAAATAATCAAATTTTTGAGAATTTAGATGCTTTTTCACCTATTGTATCCCCTTGAAAAATATTATTTTTTATTTAATGTTTTCCATTATATAACCTTTAGAACAATTTATGCCACGGTAACCGCCCTTTTTCTTTCCTTAGTTTTTGGTTCCTTTGCAATAAGAACATTAAAGCATTATCAAATTAATGAGTGTATAAGAGAGGACGGGCCCGAAACCCACAATGCTAAAAAGGGCACTCCGACAATGGGGGGAATTCTTATTTTAGGAAGTCTGCTGACGGCTACTTTACTATGGGTTGACCTTGAAAATTCCTATATCTGGCTTGTTATTTTTACTACTGTATCTTTAGGAATTTTAGGACTTATTGATGATTATACAAAGGTTATAAAAAAAGATCCAAAGGGATTGACCGTTAAAGAAAAACTCTTTTACCAGACCATAATTGGTCTTACCGTTGGGCTTTTTCTCTATTTTCAAAAGGATTTTCCCACAACCTTAGCCATTCCTTTTTTTAAAAATGTTAATCCCGATCTGGGTATTTTTTATATACTTTTTGCCACTGTCTTAATAGTAGGCAGTTCAAATGCGGTAAATCTTTCCGATGGCCTTGACGGTCTTGCCATTGGGTTGATATTAATCGTCACAACCACATATATGCTTTTTTCTTATATTACAGGACATATAAAAATAGCCCAATATCTCCAGATATCATATATCGCAGGGAGCGGAGAACTCTCAATATTTTGCGGCGCTTTAATCGGGGCGGGCCTTGGTTTCTTATGGTACAATGCATATCCTGCACAAATTTTTATGGGAGATGTGAGTTCCTTAGCCTTAGGCGGCTCTCTGGGATGTATAGCACTGATCACAAATCATGAAATCGTATTAAGTATTGTGGGTGGAATATTTGTAATAGAAGCTCTATCGGTTATTGGACAGGTGCTTTCCTTTAAAACGAGAAAAAAGAGGATTCTTCTTATGGCGCCCATTCACCATCATTTCGAACTTAAAGGCTTAAAAGAACCTAAAATTGTTGTGAGGTTCTGGATAGTAGGAGTTCTACTTGCACTTTTAGCCATAAGTACTTTGAAATTGAGATAATTAAACATTTAAAAATGGAATTTAAAACACCAGAAGATTTAAACGGAAAAAAGGTACTGATAGTTGGATTAGGGATAACTGGTATTAAAACTGCAAAATTCCTTATAGAAAAAAAGGCTAATTTAACCATTAGTGAAAAAAAAACGGAAAAAGAATTATGTTCCGCAATCAATAGTCTTAACTCACAACTCTTTATTTTAGAGGCAAAAGGACACAAAACGTCCACCTTTTTAAAAAACGACCTCATTGTGGTAAGTCCGGGAATACCATTGAATATACCGCCTTTAGTTTCCGCAAAAAAAGCGGGAATAGAAATTTTAAGTGAAATAGAGCTTGCGGCAAGATTCATCGACACACCTATTATTGCAATAACGGGAACAAACGGGAAGACAACCACTGCCACTTTGATCAATCAGATTCTTTTAAATTCCGGTAAAAAAACTTTCCTGGGTGGCAATATCGGAAATCCATTGATTACATATCCGGCATCCTCAACACGGAAAGATTATATCGTTTTAGAAATAAGTAGTTTCCAACTTGAAGGCATTAAGACATTCAGACCGTATATATCCGTAATTTTAAATATAACCCCGGATCATCTGGATCGTTATCCTTCCTTTGAAGATTATGTAAAGGCCAAGGCAAATATTTTTATGAATCAAAAGGATGATGATATTCTAATTTTAAATGCAGATGATACGAATGCTGCAAGCTTTATCGGAAAAACGGGCATACACGAAGCCCTGTTCAGTAAAAAGGACGGGCCTAAAATTAAGGCATTTGTAAAAAATGATACGATTTTTTATAAAAAGGGGATAAATAATAGTATAAAATTTGACCTTTCCCGTTTTAGCCTGCCCGGTCTCCATA
>JAXHUS010000376.1:0-2925 GCA_034189305.1 Thermodesulfobacteriota bacterium
GCAGAATTGTGTCTTTTTCATAGAGTTTTTTTATCTTAATTTTTACTTCTTCCATATTGTTAAACTAAGTTATCAATTCTTTCCAGAATGGGTAAAGCTCGTCCTCTAAATCCCCCAGGATTATCAGGTTTTGCTTTTTTTTATCAAATAGTTCCTGTGCCAGCATATGCACATCTTCCAGAGTCACCCTGTTTATACCATCCATTATATCGTCAATACTAAAATATTTTTTAAAAAATATCTCCCCCTTTGCCAGCTTTGTCATCTGTCCGTCGGTACTTTCAAAAGAAAGGAGCAGGTTCCCTTTAAGTTGTTCTTTTGCTTGAAGGAGTTCATGTTCTTTTATTGGTTCCAATATAAGCTTCTGGTATTCTTCCATTATTACTTTTAAGACTTCCTTTGCTTTGTTGGGAGATGTGCTTACACAAGTGCTGAAAATCCCGGTATCCCGGTATGCTTGATGAAATGAAAAAATAGAATACGCAAGACCCCTTATTTCTCTTATTTCCTGGAACAATCTTGATGACATGCTTCCGCCTGTGATTGTGTTAAGGAGATAGCAGGAATATCTCTTCGGCGATAAAGCTGAAATTCCAACGGAACCAAAAAATATATGAACCTGTTCCAATTTTTTTGGATAGACAGAAAATATAGGTTCTGAAATTGACAGGATCATCTCTTCACTATTCACATTTTTGGGTTTTAATGATCCAAAGGTTTTCTCAAAATATCCCGAAACTTCTTCATGGGAAAGGTTGCCTGCTGCTGTTACTATAATCTTTGAAGGTTCTAAAAAATTTTTCTGAAAAAACTTTTTGATTTTATTACTGTTAAATCCCTTTAAGCTATTTTTACTTCCAATAATCGGATATCCTAAGGGGTGTTTTTTAAAATAATTCGTATAAAAGAGATCCTGAATATACTCTTCCGGTGTATCCTCGGAACTATAAATTTCCTGTAATACCACCATCTTTTCTTTTGCAATTTCATCTTTATTGAAAACCGAGTTTAAGAAGATGTCGGAAAGTATCTCATAAGAAGTGGGAAAATTTTTATCCAGCACTTTTGCATATATACTTGTATATTCTCTTGTGGTAAAAGCGTTAAGAATTCCACCTACTTTTTCAATATCACGGGCGATATCAAGGTATGTCCTTTTTTTTGTTCCTTTAAAAAGCATGTGTTCAATAAAATGTGATAGGCCCTTTTCCTGCACGTTTTCATCTCTGGAACCGGTGGTAATCCAAATGCCAATGGAAACTGAATGGACATGCGGCATGCATTCTGTAACAATTCTAACACCATTGGGTAATTCTGTTTTTTTGTACACTTTGAATGTTATTTATAGAATAGATGTGGATTTATAAACACTAAGGTCAGTGATCGGTATCGGTTTCCTGACACGGACCACCACAACATCCGTTTAATGTTCAGAAATCAGGATTTACGATTTTCCACATGTTATTGAGTATGTTCCTTTGTATAAGCAATGTTCTAATGTTCTTTCATCGCTATTTTTATTTTAATAAGGCTTCCTTTCGGCTTAAGCGTATTTTTCCCTGCCCGTCAATCTCTATGACTTTTACTGAAACCTCATCACCTTCTGTTAGAACATCCCTTACACTGGCAACCCTTCTTTCACTAAGCTGGGAAATATGAACAAGCCCATCCTTACCAGGCAGTATTTCTACAAAAGCGCCAAAATCCATAATCTTTTTTACTTTGCCATTATAAATTTTACCTACCTCAGCCTCCTCGGTTAATTTTTTAATAATTTCCTCAGCTACTTTCAGGGATTCTAAATCAGATGAAATTACCATAACCTTTCCATTGTCATCTACTTCTATCTTTACGCCTGTTTTTTCAGTAATTCCCTTTATTGTTTTCCCACCTGGACCAATTAAATCACGAACTTTATCGGGATTTACCTGCAGGGTATGGATTCTGGGTGCTTTTTCCGATATGTCCCGCCTTGGTTCATTTACTGCCTCTGCCATCTTATCCAGTATAAAAATTCTCCCTTCCTTTGCCTGCAAAAGAGCCCTTTCCAGGGTCTCCTGGGTAAGACTTAATGTTTTGATATCCATCTGTATTGCAGTTACTCCGTCACGGGTTCCCGCAACCTTAAGATCCATATCGCCAATATGATCTTCATCCCCAAGAATATCAGAGATTACTTCCAACTCCTCTCCTTCTGCGATTAATCCCATTGCAATTCCTGATACGGGACTTTTTATGGGGACTCCGGCGGCCATAAGGGATAAAGACCCGCTACAAACCGAAGCCATGGAAGAAGAACCGTTGGATTCTAATATTTCAGATACAATGCGTATTGTATACGGAAATTTTTCACTTTCAGGTATGATACTGTTTAAAGCTTTCTCAGCAAGGTTACCATGTCCGACTTCTCTACGGCTTTTTCCCCTTAACATTCTAACTTCACCGACAGAAAAGGGAGGAAACTTATAATGGAGCATAAATGTTTTTGATGTATCCCCATCTAAACCTTCAACTCTTTGTTCATCATCGGATGTTCCCAGGGTTGTAATTGCAAGTGCCTGGGTTTCTCCCCGGGTAAATAAGGCCGATCCGTGGGTACAGGGAAGCAGATCCAATTCGCAGCTGATAGGTCTGATATCTTTAACACCACGTCCGTCTATTCTCTTTTTTTCAAGTAAAATCATATCCCTTATAATCTTTTTATGAAGTTTTTCAAAGATAGTTTTTATTTCCAACGATACGGATTCGTCATCTTCACTACCAAATTTTTCAATTATACTGTCTTCCAATTCTTTAACACTATTTTCGGCCAGGCGATAGTCCAAAAAGGGGGTTCGCGTTTCCAATGAATGCCGCATAGACAGTTTGTCGAGTCGGAGTATCACGTAGTCTGGCAGCCTGAATCGACACTCCAGGGCTTGAGCG
>JAXHUS010000377.1:0-4511 GCA_034189305.1 Thermodesulfobacteriota bacterium
TAGCTATCCATAAATAATAAATTTATATAAAAGATGCAAAAAATGTTGACATTTATTAAAAAAGATATTAATATATTCAGTTAAATATTAATTTAAAGAAATATTTTTTGAGTGAAACAGGATTTTTTAAGTTAAATAAATTAATTTTGAACTTTATGTTTCTTATATAGTCAAGCAATTAAATAATTAATATAATAAAATACATAAGTATATCAGACTTTAAAAGAAATTTTAAATATTTTTTCAGTTATTTTTTTCAGTTATAAATAGATTAAAGGATATATAAAAGGTAATGAGAAGAAAAGGCTATAAACGAGCAGTAAAAGAAAAAGAGGATTTTTTAATTGGGGATGAGGAACTTCTTTCCTCTTCAGACGATAAATTGACTATAATCGACAGTTTTACTGATACAAACGCTTTTTCCAAAGAAAAATCTATCGATTTTTTAAAAGAAGATTACGAACTTTATAAAACAGAAATTGAAGATCTGGATAACTTTGAGCTGGAAGAAGATAAAAAGGAGCCCGATTATACCTTAGAAGATATACGTGGAGAAGACGATTATATTAAGATTTATTTTCATGAAATGGGAAAGATTTCCCTTCTCTCAGCAGAAGAGGAAATCGAAATCGGTGAAAGAATTGAAAAGAAAGAAGAGATATTTCGCAATCTTTTGATTAACTGCCCAATTCTTAAAAAAGAATATCCTAAACTATACTTGGATCTCATTAATACTGAACTTAATAGTAAAATAATTTTTCAAAGTAATGCTACAAAAAGACATATACTATCCATAATAAATAAGCTTAATAAAATTGTAAATGAAGGGGAATATATATATAATTCCAGATACAAAAATCAATATAATTTGAATTTCCATAAGATCAAAAGCTTTAAATTAGCAATTATTCAGATAGATAAACAACTCAAAAAAGAGAAAGATAAACTAATTCAGGCAAACTTGAGACTTGTAATAAATATTGCCAAACGATACTGTTATCGAGGCCTTGCACTTTTAGATTTAGTCCAGGAAGGAAACATTGGTTTAATAAAGGCATCTGATAAATTTGATTTCAGACGTGGTTACCGCTTCAGTACTTATGCAAGCTGGTGGATTATGCAAGCGATAACCAGGGCCATTTCTGACCAGGGACAGACAATTCGTACACCAGTTCATATGATTGATACGCTAAATCGATTAAAAAAGGTTTCTTATCAACTTTTTCAGGAGAAAGGTCGTAAGCCCACCATTTATGAAATAGCACAGGCAATGAAATTGAATATGAAAAAAATCCAGGAGATAATTTCCCTTGCTGAAAGAAGAACGTATTCCCTTGAAACTCCATTAAACGATGATGATAACAGGTTGGGTAATTTTATTGAAGATACAAAAGATACCCCTCCTATAGAAGTTGTGGGTCAGGTTGAACTTTCTGAAAAAATCCGGGGTATCTTAAATACCCTTACTCCCAGGGAAGAAAAAATCATCAGGCTTCGTTTTGGAATTGATGAAAGCTCCGACCATACCTTGGAAGAAATAGCAAAAAAATTCCATTTAACAAGGGAACGAATCAGACAGATTGAAGCCAAAGCATTAAACAAGTTGAAACATCCCGTTAGAAGAAAAACCCTGGATGATATTTTAGATTTAAATTAAATTTTTTTTTATACACATCTCATGATTCCAAAAGAAAAGTTAAAAAAGGATATACAGGAGATTTTCCTTGCAGGTGTAAAAGCTGTCGACCCTAAAAAGGTTATTAAGGATAATATAAAAATAAAAGGGGGAAAGCTGTTTATCTATTCAAAATCTTATGATCTGACTGACATTAAAAACATTTATGTAGTGGGAGCAGGCAAGGCAGGCGCTTCAATGTCCAGTGCCCTGGAGGAAATTCTTCTTGAGAATATTACTTCCGGAGTTGTAGTTGTAAAATATGACCATCTGATGCCGACACAATTGATTAAACTGGTGGAGGCTGCTCATCCCATCCCTGACAAAGCCGGAATGGAAGGGACTGAACTTATTGTTCAATTATTAATGCAGGCAAAGAAAGACGACCTGGTGATATGTCTTATTTCCGGGGGTGGTTCTGCGTTAATTCCTTTGCCCGGGAATGGAATTAGTCTTAAAGACAAGCAAATTGTAAATAATGTACTATTGTCCTGTGGAGCTACAATTCATGAAATAAATACAATAAGAAAACATATCTCCCGGATAAAAGGCGGTAAAATGGCCAGGATGGCTTACCCTGCTAAACTTATAACCCTTATACTCTCGGATGTTATTGGAGACAATCTTGACATAATTGCTTCGGGCCCAACCGTACCTGATCAAAGCAGCTTTTTCGATTGTTTAAATATCATAGAAAAATACTCTCTCCATGAAAAATTTCCAACTAATGTACTGGATTACATTAATAAGGGTATAAATGGAGAAATTGAGGAAAATCCTAAAAAAAACGAGCCGTGTTTCAGAAATACCGACAATTTTATCATTGCAAATAACTTCCTTGCAATAAAAGCAGCAGAAGAAAAAGCAGGAAGTATGGGTTATAATACCTGTATTCTTTCTTCCTTCTTTGAGGGAGAAACAAAAGATGTGGCAGGATTTCATATAAAAGTGGCAAAAGAAATAAAGAATTCTGGTAACCCTTTAAATACACCAGCTTGTGTTATATCCGGAGGAGAAACAACAGTAACTATTACAGGTAAAGGGACGGGGGGCAGGAACCAGGAATTTGTCCTGGCAGTGATTGAGGAGATTTCTGAAATTGAAGGGGCTGTTATTTTAAGTGCCGGCACAGATGGAACTGACGGCCCCACTTCCGCGGCAGGGGCTATTGCTGACTGGACTACCCTTGGAATTGCCAGGGAAAAGGAACTTAATCCAAAAGATTATCTCAAGAAAAACGACTCCTATCACTTTTTTGAAAAAATTAACGGATTAATTACCACAGGTCCAACATTTACAAATGTTATGGACTTACATATTTTACTTGTGGGATAAGAGGGATTAAATTTACAAAAAATTGTTTTTTAACAAATTATTATATACATTTAAATGAAAATTGAGAATTCAGAAGTCAGAGTAACAGGGTCAAAACAAAAAATTTGTAAAATATAATTATTCTAATGCCCTTATCCATTCTGTTTTCTAACTTCTGTGTTCTTTTTTCACGCCTGGTTGTGACCGTAGGTCATACAGGTTATAAAATATAAATATACAAAGGAGTTTACTAATGGAATTTCTTGCTTTAATTATTGCCATTATAGCGCTTATTGTAAGTATTATAGCTTACCAGAAGGCTGCAGGTCGACCAATTGATATAAAGGCAGATCAATTAAGAGAAAAAACAGCCGATGTATTGGAACGTTTAGAAAATTATTTACGAAAAAAAGAAAAGCCTGAAGATATAGAAAAATCTGACAATTAAAATTAAATGCATATTTTACTTGCCATAGGCTTTGTCCTTGCACTTATAGTTTCTGTTTTTGCAGTCCAGAATTCCACGTCGATTACTATTGAATTTCTGTTCTGGGAATTTAATACCTCACTTGTCATGGTAATTATGGGTTCTACAGCTTTTGGTGCAATAATAACCGCAATTTTCAGCATACCAGGATATATGAAAAATAAGCTGAAAATAAAAAAACTGACTAAGAAAATAGAAGGGATTGAAGATACAACAGTCTAAATAAAAACCCTGATTAGCTTTAACTATTTTCCCGTACAATTTCTTTGCAAGATTAGATTTAAAACTATAAGATGCTGGAACATGAAAAGTATAAAATTGAATGGTTAATAATATTTTTCAGGAGAACTTTAAATAGTTTCTCTCTCCTCTAATTAATATTTTAAATTTGCATTTGCAATAAAATATTAATTCATTTTTAATCCGGAATATACCATGAAGATATTAAAAACTTATATCCACCTGTTTTTAATCGGAATATATATCTTACTGGCCTTTCAATCCTGCAGAACGATGCCCATAACTGGAAGGAAACAGTTGAATTTGGTGCCGGACGCCCTTATGCTCTCAATGAGTTTTCAACAATACGATGAATTCCTGAGAACCAATAAACTGAGTAAAGATAAGAATATGGATGCAATTGTTAAAAGGGTCGGCAGGAAGATTCAAAAAGGGGTGGAGGAATATTTCAGCCTGAAGAACAGGTCATATGAATTAAATGATTATAAATGGGAATTCAATCTTGTGGAAAATCAACAGGTGAACGCATGGTGCATGCCCGGCGGAAAAGTTGTGGTTTATACCGGTATTTTAAAGGTTACTGATGATGAGGACACTTTAGCAGTTGTTATAGCTCACGAAATAGCCCATGCAGTTGCTAAACATGGGAATGAGAGGATGAGCCATGGTTTGCTTGCTCAAATGGGCGGTATTGCCCTTTCAAATGCCCTTAAGGAAAAACCCGCAGCAACAAAAAAGCTCTGGATGTCGGTTTTTGGGCTTGGAGCTCAATTTGGTGTTATTCTTCCTTATAGC
>JAXHUS010000378.1:0-6086 GCA_034189305.1 Thermodesulfobacteriota bacterium
TGTTTTTCGTCAAACCTTATTGCTTTGCCAGAGGACGTACATATAAATACATCCTGATTGTTGTTGCTAAGGTTTGACGAAAAACAGATAAGGGAAATAGGAAGGGCCGGCAGAGGGGTTAAAGGAATTAAATTATCTAATGATGATCATGTTGTAGGGGTGGATATTCTAGAAGAGAACTCTTTTATTCTTTCTGTCACTGAAAACGGCTATGGTAAGAAATCTAAGATAGAAGATTACCACGGGCAGATGAGGGGAGGGAAGGGAGCAATTACCATAAAGACAGGTAAAAGAAACGGCAATGTTGTAACAAGCTTAAAAGTTAGAAATGAAGATGGGATTATGCTTATAACCAATACAGGGAAAATCATCCGAATAAATACAAGTGAGATACGACCAATCGGCCGCAATACTTTAGGTGTCAGACTGATTGACCTTGGATCTGAGGAGAAAGTTGTATCCGTTGCAAAGTTTGTAGAAGTATAAGATATGGAAAAGATTGGAATAATAGGAGCAGGGAGCTGGGGGACTACCCTTGCCAATCTGCTTTCTGAAAAAGGATTTTTGGTTGATCTGTGGGTTTTTGAACATGAACTTTTTAAAATTATTCAAGATAAAAGTGAAAATACGTATTATCTACCCGGCATTTCTTTGTCTAACAATTTAAATCCCTATACTTCTTTAGAAGATGTATGTAAAGATAAAAAAGTTCTGATTCTGGTTACACCTTCTCACGTTTTAAGGGAAGTATTACAAAAGGCGTCTCCTTATATAAAAGATGACGTATCTTTAGTTATCGCATCAAAAGGAATTGAGTATGGAAGCTTTTTACCTTTAAACCTTGTTATCAAAGAGGTCCTTTCTAACATGACATATGATTTATTCTGTCTGTCCGGTCCCAGCTTTGCAGGAGAGGTTAGCAGAAAAATACCCACAGCCGTTGCCCTGTCAGGAGAAGATGAGGGTAAAACAAAAGAAATTCAAAAGATTTTTTCGACTCCATACTTCAGAATATATACGAATAAAGACTTGTTAGGCGTGGCGCTCGGGGGCGCTTTAAAAAATATCATTGCCATTGCCGTAGGAGTGTCAGATGGTTTAGGGCTTGGATTCAGCACAAGGGCTGCTCTTATCACAAGGGGATTGAGAGAAATAACCAGATTAGGGGTAAGATTAGGCGCTGAAGTTTCAACTTTTTCAGGACTTGCGGGCCTTGGCGATCTGGTACTCACATGTACAAGCGATTTAAGTCGTAATCGTACGGTAGGGAAAAGACTGGCAGAAGGCGTCTCCCTTGAGGAAATTCAATCCGGTATGAAGATGATAGCAGAGGGAATAATCTGTACAAAATCCGCATACTTCCTGGCCAAAAAGCATAACATTGATATGCCTGTAACAGAGAAAGTTTACCAAATCTTATATGAAAACTTAAAACCTGAACAGGCCGCCTGGGAGCTTATGGGCAGAGAATTAAAAGAAGAATGATAAGAAGTCATAGGGGTCCGTGTTCATAGGGATAATTACTCAATATGTAGTGGATTTATAAATACTAAATGCTAAATCCGAAATACTAAACAAGTCCGAATGACCAGAATAATAAATTTAAAATTATTTTATTAGTATCCGGATGTCAGTGTGGGTATTCGGTATCGATTGGACAGCAAGAACTACTGTTTAATATACCTATAGTAATTAGATGTTTAGGTTTTTCATATTTTTTGAATATTTTGAGATAAGTTTAAATAAAAGAACATGATGAACCCAAAGGAGTTTTATGGTGGAATTGATATAGGGTCCGTCAGTATAAATGTTAGCGTTCTTAATTCATTCCGCCAGGTAGTTATAGATGAGTACCACAGGATAAAGGGACGGCATTTAGAACTTCTTCTTTCAATTTTTGAAAATTTGTTCAGTAAGATTCCTTCGGAAAACTTTAAATTCATTTCCTTTACCGGTACCGGAGGAAAGACCGCATCAAAACTCACAACAGAAAATTATGTTAACGAAATTATTGCCCAGAGTAGATCTGTGGATTTTTTCTATCCGGATGCAAAAACAATAATTGAGATTGGTGGTGAAGATTCCAAATTAATTATTTTTGAACAGTATAAAAAAACAGGAAAAACCAGAATCGCCGATTTTAATATGAATTCAATTTGTGCGGCGGGAACCGGTTCCTTTCTGGATCAACAGGCGAGAAGGTTGAACCTGTCCATTGAAGAGTTTGGAAAAATAGCCTTATCTTCCAAAAATCCCCCGAGGATTGCCGGTCGCTGCAGTGTTTTTGCAAAGACGGATATGATTCATCTCCAACAGATGGCAACCCCTGATTATGACATTGTTGCCGGACTTTGTTTTGCAATGGCAAGGAATTTTAAAAGCACTATCGGAAAAGGAAAATCCTTTAATAAACCGATCGTTTTTCAGGGAGGAGTTGCCGGCAATCTTGGAATGCGCCTTGCCTTCAGAGAAGTTCTTGAACTTAAGGAGGATGAGCTTATCATACCTCGATATTATGCAAGTATGGGGGCAATTGGATCTGTGCTGGCCAGTTTTGAAAATCCTGCAACAAAAATGGGATTTTTCGGACTTTCTAAATTAAAAGATTATTTAAATGATTCCACATCCTACATGAAGAGTTTGGAACCCCTGGAGACTCCATCAGTAAGTAATAAAGGTTCATTTCAGTCCACACATAAAACAATTTTTGCAGACAAAGAAAAAATTAATGCATTTCTTGGGATTGATGTCGGTTCCATAAGCACAAACCTGGTGCTTATTGATGAGCAACACAGGGTAATTGCAAAGCGCTATCTTATGACTGCCGGGCGTCCTATTGAAGCCATCAAGCAAGGACTGAATGAAATAGAAAGGGAGGCAGGAGAAAAAATTGCAGTAATAGGGGTTGGCACAACAGGCTCAGGTCGCTATTTAACTGGAGATTTCGTGGGAGCGGATCTTGTTGTTAATGAAATAACAGCGCAAGCAACTGCATCTACAAAAATTAATCCGGAAGTTGATACCATCTTTGAGATAGGGGGACAGGATTCTAAATATATAAGAATTGAAAATGGGACAATTGTTGATTTTGAGATGAATAAAGTATGCGCGGCAGGAACCGGCTCTTTTTTAGAAGAACAGGCGGAAAAATTGGGGATTTCAATAAAGAATGAGTTCGGAAAACTAGCCCTTGATGCAAAAAATCCAGTGTCTGCGGGGGAACGGTGTACGGTTTTTATGGAATCGGATCTTGTCCATCATCAGCAGTTAGGTTCTAAAAAGGAAGATCTTGTGGCAGGGCTTTCCTATTCCATTGTATATAACTATCTTAATAAAGTGGTGGAAAAGCATGAAATAGGAAAAAATATTTTTTTTCAGGGTGGCACCGCTTTTAACCTTGGGGTTGTTGCCGCCTTTGAAAATGTTTTAAAGAGAAAGATTACCGTCCCTCCCCACCATGATGTTACCGGGGCCATTGGAGCGGCAATCCTGGTAAGTCAGGAAAATAAAAATAAAATAAGCAATTTCAAGGGCTTTGACCTGAGCCAGAGAAACTACAATCTCAATACCTTTGAATGTCAGGGCTGCCCGAACAACTGCGAAATAAAAAAACTTGTTATTAAGGGAGAAGAGCCTCTATATTACGGAAGTCGATGTGAAAAATATGAGATTAAAAGACATAAGAGAGAATTTCCTTACCCTGATCTATTTGAACAAAGGGAGGATTTATTTTTCAAGAATTGGAGACAGGCGGAAGAGGACCTGCCATCCTCCGCTGAGGTATTAGGAATTCCCAGAGCCATGCTTTTTTTTGATCTTTTTCCATTCTGGTCGGCTTTCTTTTATTCTCTGGGATACAAAGTGGTCGTATCTTCCCCTACTAATAAATCCTTAATTCGAAAAGGAATAGAGACTGTTGCTTCGGAGACATGTTTCCCTATAAAAACAGCCCATGGTCATGTGCTTCAACTTCTGGAAGACGGAGTTAAAAATATTTTTCTTCCAAGTATAATAAACTTAAGGAGTATGTCGCCTCAAGTAAACCACAGTTTTGTATGTCCCTACGTTCAATCCCTGCCTTATACCATACAGGCATCCATAGACTTTAAAAACTGGGGTGCAAAACTTTTAAAACCTGTTATTTATATGGGGGAGGGAAAAAATATACTTAAAAATAATCTTATAGCTTTTGGAAAAACATTGGGAATAAGGGCAAAAAAAGTAGAAGCTGCTTTTAAAGAAGCAGAAAATGCCCAGAATAAATTTTATGAACAGATTAAAATGAGGGGTAAGGAGATTCTTTCCGGCCTGGAAAAGCCTGCCCTTGTTATAGTGAGCCGCCCTTATAATTGTTATGATAAGGGAATCAATCTTTCTTTATCCGAGAAGATAAGAGATATTGGAGTGCTTGCAATTCCTATGGATTTTCTTCCTTTAGAAGAGCAGATGCTAATCCATGAATGGCGGGATATGTATTGGAAATTTGGCCAGCAGATACTTGCGGCAGGAGAAATTATAAAAAATAATCATAACCTTTTTGGTATTTATGTAACAAATTTTGGCTGCGGGCCGGATTCTTTTATCTCCCATTTTTTCAGAAGGAAGATGGAGGGAAAGCCTTACCTTCAGATAGAAATTGATGAACATAGCGCTGATGTCGGTATAATAACAAGGCTTGAGGCATTCCTTGACAGCTTAAAGAATATAAAGAGATTAAAAAAGACATATAGCGCTGTAAAACCTTCTAAAAAGAGCTTAACAGGCCCTCTGGAAGGACGGACAATATACATTCCCAATATGACGGACCATGTGTATGTACTTGAGGCGGCATTTCATGCCCATGATATTCCGGCACGGGTATTTCCCCAAACTGATAATGAGAGTGTGAAGCTGGGCAGGAAATTAACTTCCGGTAAAGAATGCTATCCATGTGTCATCACAACAGGGGATATGTTAAGACAGATAAACTCAACCGATTTTTCTCCTGAAAAGGCCGCATTCTTTATGCCTTCAGGTCAGGGGCCATGCCGTTTCGGACAATATTTCCGCCTCCATAGAATGATTCTGGATGAAATAGGTCAAACTCAGATTCCGATTCTTTCCTTTATGCAGGATGAGAAAATGTACGAAGTACTGGAAAAAGTTGGAAAAGACTTTACAAAGTTGGTATGGGAAGGCCTTGTTGCGGTGGATCTTCTGGAAAAAAGACTGAGAGAGATAAGACCTTATGAAAAGGTGACTAAAGAGACGGAAAGGGTTTATAAAAAGGCACTGAATGGGATTTGCAATGCAATCCGGAACAGGAAAGACATTAAAAAAGTACTGATAGAGACGGATATTGAATTCAAAAAGATTGAAATGGGTTCTTATTCACCAAAACCGGTAATTGGAATTGTAGGGGAGATTTTTATCAGATGTCATAGTTACAGCAATGAAAATATTGTAGAAAAAATAGAAAGACTTGGCGGGGAAGTTTGGCTTCCTCCATTTACCGAATGGATTTTATATACGAATTATACTTCAAAAAGAAAGGCTTTGCGTATAGGGGACTACAGAAGGTATATAAAGAATATTATTACCGATAAAATTCAGAAAAAAGATGAACATGCTTTAAATAAGACTTTTCAAGACTCCCTTCGTAGCTTTCCTGAAAAATCTACAGAAGAGATTATTGAGCTTGCATCTGATTACATCCATCCTTCCTTTGAAGGGGAAGCCATTTTAAGCATCGGGAAGGCAATAGATTTTTGTAAAAGAGGGGTTAGCGGAATCATAAATGTTATGCCCTTTACCTGTATGCCCGGCACTATTGTAACAGCTATTTTAAAGAGAGTTAAAGAAAAAAACGGGAACATCCCCACTCTTTTTATGAGTTATGATGGGCAGCAGCAAACCAATAGTCAGACTCGCCTTGAAGCATTTGTTCATCAGGTTATGGAATACAATAACCTGCATGACCGATAATCACAACCAGGCAAGGGAAAGGAAGACAGAAGACAGAATTCAGGTAGGGTTAGGAATAATTATTTTACAAACATTTTGTTTTGACTCCCTTATCCCCCAAAAATGCAAAGGCATTTTTGGGG